>CAYRAE010000279.1:0-5428 GCA_964422175.1 uncultured Luteitalea sp.
TGGCCGTCCGTATGGCGCTCGGCGCAGACCACGGACGATTGCTGCGGCTCGTGCTCGGTGAAGGCGCGTGGCTGGTCGGCATCGGCGTGCTCGTCGGGCTTCCCGGCATCTACCTGGCCAGCGGGTTGGTGCGCGGCGTCCTCGTCGGCGTGTCGCCGTCCGATCCCGTCACGCTGGTGAGCGTGGCGGCGGGCCTCACGCTGGTCGCGCTGACGGCGTGTTACATCCCGGCCCGGCGCGTGCTGCGGATCCAGCCGGCGCAATCATTGCGTCAGGGATGACGAGTGAGCTGGCCGTCTTGACCGGAACGCTGTCATCGACCGCCGCGGCTTCCCAACGGTCACATGCCGGTCGGCGCTACAATCGGCCAGTGCCATCCCCCAGGAGGTCTACCTTCGCCGACGCTCGAGAACAGCCGGCTTATGGCCTGGCCGAAGCCGCGCGGTACCTGAAGCTGCCAGTGGCCACCCTGCGCACGTGGGTGGTCGGACGCCAGTATCCGACGACCGATGGTCGAGGGCTTTTCCGTCCGCTCATTCAGCCGGCGCGCAAGCGTCCGCCGACGCTGTCCTTTGCAAACCTGGTCGAGGCGCACGTTCTGCGGGCGCTCCGAACCGACCACGGTATCTCGGTGAAAGCCGTTCGCACCGCGGTGTCGTTCGCGGAACGTGAGTTTGGCATCGACCGACTACTGCTCAGTCCCGAGCTCCGTTCACACGCCGGATCGCTCCTGCTCGATCGTTATGGAGCGCTGATCGATCTCTCGAAGTCCGGCCAGATCGCGATGCGTCAGGTGCTGAATGCTCACCTGCGGCGCGTCGTGTGGGACGGCGCAGCGCCGATGCGGCTCCACCCGTTCGTCACCGGCGACGTCGGCGACCAGGGTATGCCGATTGCAATCGACCCACGCCTGTCTTTCGGCCGGCCGATCGTGATCAGCCAGGGCATCTCGACCGCCGCCATTGTCGAGAGAATCGATGCCGGCGAAACGGTCGATGCCGTCGCGGCTGACTACGGCCTTAGTGCCGCCGACATCGAGCACGCCATCGTCTACGAGCGGGCGGCTTGAGTGTCTTCTTCACCGACCGCGATCTTGGCCTGAAGTTCCCGGCCATCCTGCGGGAAGCCGGCCTCGAGGTCGAACGACACGTCGACCACTTTCGTCCTGACTGCCCGGATGACGAGTGGCTGGCCGCCATCGCCGCGCGTGGCTGGGTGGCCGTCACGCACGACGCCCGCATCCGGTACAAGCCGAACGAACTCGAAGCGGTGATTCGGCACAACGTCACGCTTCTGGTGATTGTCGGTAAAGTGCCCTATCCCGACCTCGCACATTCCTTTGTCGCGACCTACACCCAGATCGTGCGATTCCTCGAGTCGCACGCGCCGCCACTGATCGCGAAGAGCTACCGCGCGTCGCTGGCCGAGATTGCAAGGTCGCCCGATGCCGCTGGTCGGGTGGAACTCTGGTATCCGGGATCGAGCAAGCGCCAACGCGCCCCGCGGACCTGAACTCGTTCGTCCTTGAGCCGGCGGGAAGCGTCGGCGCTGAGGTCAGCAACAGATCGGCTATTCTGTCCGGCTGCTCTGGAGGTGGCGTTCTCATGCGAGATGACATGGCAAAGGTCGTTACCGAGCGACCTCGACGGGGACATTCGAACCCGAGCGCAAAGACCTCAGGTCCGCGCATCCGTCGCTTCGACCCGGCCCGGGAGTACGACGAACCCACGCGTCTTCCTGTCGCACGGGGCCGGCAGTACGGATACGACGCGAAGGAGTTCTCGGATCTGCTGGGCCCTCTGAAGCGCTACTTGCGGTCGTGCATTGGCAGGCCGTGGTCCAGGGTGCACAGTGAACTGTCGCGCACGCTCGATCGCAGGAGTGTTGCGGGCTCGCACATCTGGGATCACGTGATGTGGGAGATCGAGTCCGACTGCTACATCGGCGACGATCGGTTCGTGTACTCCAATCGGCGGACGTATACGCGAGTGGACCGCCCGGTCGTTGGTCTCTACGTCCATCCGAAGACCGGCCTGATTCGAGAACAGCGCCGTCTGCACCATGGACGCTGAGGTCGTCGCCCGAGCCGTGCTGTTCGGTGCGCTGTCGGTCACGAGCGCGGCCGTGCTCGTCGCGCAGGCTCCGACAGCGACACGTGTCATCGCGCCACCGGGGATGGCGGTTGCCGGGCCGTACAGCCCTGGCGTGTTCGCGGGTGGCTTCCTGTATGTGTCGGGGCAGGGCGGACGTGATGCGGACGGCAGGCTGCCTGACACCATCGAAGGACAGGTGCGTCAGGCGCTGCACCACGTGAAGACCATCGTGGAGGCCGGCGGGCTCACGATGGCGCATGTCGTGTACAGCCAGGTCTATCTGACCGACATGGCCGATTACGACGTGATGGACCGCGTGTGGCGCGAGTTCTTCCCCACGGCGCCGCCGGCGCGCGCCGTCCTCGGCGTGTACGGGCTGCCGGCCGGTATTGCCGTCGAGATCAACGCCGTCGCGTATCGGGACCTCGAAGGCAGACGGCCGATCGTTCCATCGGGATACCCCGCGGCGCGCTCGTGGTCGCCGGGCGTGATGGCCGGTACCCGTTTGTTCCTGTCGGGATCGCCCGGCGCCGACGTGGCGACGGGGCGTGTGCCGCCGGATCCTGACGATCAGGTGCAGCTCGCGCTCGACAACATGCGGCAGATCCTCGCCGCCGCCGGACTCGACTTCCGCCACGTCGTGTTCGTGAATCCTTACATGACGAGCGCCGCCTCGCGCCGGATGAATCCCATCTACGCGAAGCACTTCGAGTTCGGCAACACGCCGGCGCGCGCGACCATCAACGTGACGAGCCTGCCGGGCGGCAACACGATCCAGTTCACGGGCGTGGCGATCGCCGACCTCTCGCGCCGCCGCGCGTTCAGGCCGAAGAACATGGCACCCAGTCCGACGGCGAGTCCGTGCGTGCTGGCCGACGACACCTACTATTGTTCGGCCAAGGGCCCGTTCACGCCGGGCCCGGCCAGACTTCAGGGCATCTGGGTGGGCAGCGTCGATGCGCAGATCCGCCAGACGATGAGGAATCTCCTCGACGGGCTTGAAGAGGCAGGCCTGACGCTCTCGAACGTCGTCGCGACGAACGTGTATCTGGACGACATTGACGACTACGCGCGCATGAATCGCGTCTATGCCCAGTACTTCCCGGCCAATCCGCCAACGCGGACGACCATCGCGCAGGTGGCGCCCATCGACCGCACGTCCGCGAGCGGCGACACATATCCCGGCCTCGAGCAGATTTCGCTGATCGCCGTGAAGTGACATGCGGCCACCGATGTGCGCGACTGAGCGGGGGCGACATGCGGGTGTGTCACGACGTGTTGCGATGGTCCCCATCCGATGACATTGAACCTCTATGACGACGTGCAGGCCGACGCCGTCCCGGTCGAGGCTCTGAAGGCGTCCCTCGGCCGCGGCCATCCGACCGCGCTTGCCGAGTTGAAGACCGACGAGACGGTGCTCGACCTCGGTTCCGGAAGGGATTGACGTGCTGCTCTCTGCCCGTCGAGTGGGACCGACAGGGAAGGCCATGGTGGGACGAGGCCAGCACCAGCCTCGGGGACGCCCTCAACGTTGCCACGGCGGCCCGCGGTGGTGCCACCGCGGGCTGTCCGAGGATCTCCGTGCTCCCGCGATCAGGCGGGCAGTACGTTCGCGTTGAGGCGGAACAGGTTGTTCGGGTCGTACTGCTTCTTGACCGCGACCATGCGCGGGAAGTTCTCGCGGTAGTTCGCGTTCAGGACGGCGCGTGTCTCGTCGTTGACTTCGTTGATGTAGAAGCCGCTGGTCAGTGGTTCGATGGCCCCCCAGTACTTGCGCGCCCACCCCATGTGCGGCGCGCTATCCTCGCCGACCTTCCAGGACACGGCGGCCATCAATGCATGCTGAGCATGGCGGTGCGGAAAAGCAGACGCGCCTACCGGTTGTCTGCCGATGGCACCGCCGGCATGCTGGGTGAAGACCGCAGTGGAGCGGGCCGGATGTCCCTCGAAGCCGTCGATGATGCCGGAAATCAGCTTCTCGCTGATACCCGTGGTGAACCCGCTCTTCATGTACTCGCCCATGGTGCGCACGTCTGTGTCGTCGCCCGAACGCTGGAAGTCCACGTAGCGTTGCGCCTTGATCGTGTTGGCGATCGGCGTGCCGAGCGTGCGCAGCGGCGCCAGGTCGCGGTCAGCGTCGTCGCCGCAGTAGCAGACGTGCAGCAGCGCGACGCCGTCCTTTCCGCCGGACGGCTGTGCCATGACGAAGTCCACGTAGACCTCGTCGGCTGCCCTGGCTGAGAACTCGGCGTAGAAGCGCAGCAGGTCGCGGGCCTTCGCGATGGGAAAGACCATCTCGCCGGCCGTGACGATGCCGCTGAACGGATGCAACTGGAACTCGAAACCGGTGACGATGCCGAAGTTGCCGCCGCCGCCGCGCACGCCCCAGTAGAGGTCCGGGTTCTCGTCCTTGTCGGCATGACGAACGGATCCATCGGCGCAGACCACGTCCACACCGACGACGTTGTCGACCGCGAGGCCGTATTTCCGCGCCAGCCGGCCGAATCCGCCGCCTGTCGTGAGGCCACCGACGCCGGTATGCGAGACGGTACCGAGCGGCGTCACCAGGCCCTGCGACGCGGCTTCGTGATCGACGAGGCCGAGCAGCGACCCGCCCTCGACGTATGCGCGCCTGGTTCTGGTGTCCACCCGCACACCACGCATGCCCGAGAGGTCGATCATCATGCCCTTGTCGCACGTGGACATGCCCGAGAAGCTGTGACCACCGCACTTCACGGCGACGAGCAGGCCGTGCGCGGCCGCAAAGCTCACGGCCGTGCGGACATCCGCGGTGCCCGTGGGCTGGACGATGAGCGCAGGCCGCCTGTCGATGGCCGGGTTCAGCACGCGTCGAGCCGCCTCGTACCCGGGAGACGAGGACAGCAGCGTCGGACCTCGGAGGCTTGCGGCCAGGTCCTTGATGGCTGCCGCGGGCAACGTGACGGCGCGACCGTCGCCGCGCATCGCGTCGATGTCGGCCATCGTCGCCGTCGCGGACTGGTACGGACGGCCGAACGAGAGACGGGGCGCGAGCGGAATGAGTCCGGCGACAGCCGCGGCCGACTGAAGGAACGTACGTCGATGCATGGTGGTGCTCCCGATGAATCAACGCGCCACCACCGGTAAGCGAACGGCTGGGCTACATCCGCGGAGCTGGAGGCGGCCTCGGCGCGACCGCCACGGGCCGCGATAGACTGGCGCCTTCGATCCGTGAGGAGGTGTCATGCACTCGACGAACAGTCGCGGCCGTGTGGCCGCGTTATTTCTTTCTGCCACTCTCGCCGTCGCCGCGTGCGGCGGCACACCCACCCCAACCACACAGCGCAGCGCGGATC
>CAYRAE010000280.1:0-3671 GCA_964422175.1 uncultured Luteitalea sp.
AAACTGAGTCGTTATGCTGTACTTGTTCCTCGTCACCGTCTACGTCATCGCCTGCTTCCTGCTGCTGGTCGCCGTGCTGCTCCAGCAGGGCAAGGGCGGCGACATCGCCGCGGCGTTCGGCGGTGGCGGTGGCCAGGGGGCATTCGGTGCCCGTCAGGGTGCCACGGTGCTCACGAAGGCCTCGGCGATCCTCGGTGCGGTGTTCATGCTCGGCGCGCTCGGCCTCGCCATCGTCGGCACGCGCGGACCGGGATCGGTGATGAGTGGTGTTGCGCCGGCAGTCCCCGCAGCAGCGCCGGCCCCCGTTGCGCCAGCCGCGCCGACGAACACGACGGCGACGCCAGCGGCAGACACGACGCCTGCCGACGCGCCTGTTACACCTGCGGCGCCGCAGCCACAGCCGAAGCAGTAGTCGCACTTCGCTGCCTCACGGCAGCTTCCCTCGAACCAGCGGACCTGCTATAGTCCGTGGTTCTGTCGACCGTGCGGAACATCGCACGCGAACGACACACACCACTTGCGGAAGTGGCGGAATTGGCAGACGCACCAGCTTGAGGGGCTGGCGGGAGCAATCTCGTAGGGGTTCGAGTCCCCTCTTCCGCACCATCACTCACTACGTTCGTTCTGGTGCGGAAGGCCGTCCTCAGGCCCTCAGCCAGCGCCGCTACGCGGCTCGGCCTGCGGGCTCCAGTCCCCCACAGACACTCGCTTCATTCGTATTGGCGCGGAAGGCCGTCCTCAGGCCCTCAACCAGCGCCGCTACGCGGCTCGGCCTGCAGGCTCGGGCACACAGCCGCCTGCCTGGCGGCGAGTGACGTCTCGCTCTACTCGACTATCGGCAGCGGCTTGCCCACCGCACCAGGCAGCGCCACGCCAAGCCATCGGGCCACAGTCGGGGCGACGTCGAGGTTCGAGATGGCGCCGAGCGTTGCGCCCTTGCGCACGCCCGCGCCAGACGCGATGAAGATGGCCTGCATGTCGGGGTCGCTGGCGAGGTAGCCGTGCGATCCGCGGTTGGCGCCGACCGGAACATCGTCGATCGCCGGACCATCCGTGCCACCGCTGAACACCACGCCGTCGGCCGCCGCGACCACGACGTCGGCCATGCGCGTCATCGTCTCCGGGGATGGGTAACCATGTGCTTCCATCTCGCCAGGCGTGATGACGGCGCTTACGCCTTCGGCCGCGCGCAACGCCGCGTGCACCGCATCGATCGTGGCCTGACGCGCCGCCTGTCCGGCCGGCGTGAGGTAGATCATCGCCGTACCGCCCTCCGGCACGGCAAACGCCTTGTCGCCAAGCCCCGCGTTCGCCAGCACCACATTGGCGCGCACGCGTCGCTCGACCATCTTGAAGCCGTGGTCCGAGACGATGACGAACGTGGTGCGATCGAGGATGCCGGCGTCGCGCGTCGCGTCGACAAGGCGCTTCACCTGCATGTCGGCGAGTGCCAGCGCCGTCTGCGCCCCGAGCGATCGCGCACCCGTCTGGTGCTGCATGCTGTCGGTGGTCAACAGGTGGAAGAGCAGCAGGTTGGGCTTGTGCGTCCTGATGATGTACTCGCCGGCGCGCGTCCAGATCTCGTCGCGGAAGGTGATGGGGGCCTTGGCGAACCGCTCGAGGTCGTCGGCCGTGATGACGCCCGCCGCGATCATCGCCTGTGCCACCGCTCCCTGCGTCTGCCGGTACTCGGGGAACGCGTACGTGATCGTGGGTGCGTTCTGCACGGCCACCCAATCCACTTCCGCCGTCATCAGCCCGGCGGCGTGTGCGGCGTCGTACACCGTCGGCGCCGTCACCAGCGTCGTCTTGTCGACGTACGGTTCGACGCGGATGTACGGCCCCGTCGCGCCAGCCGCGGCGCGCACCGGCAACCCGTTGTAGAGCAGGCCGTGCTGCGCAGGCGGCACGCCCGTCACGAGCGTCGTGTGATTGGGCCAGGTGACCGTCGGGTTCACCGGCGTCATGGACGAGGCCATCACGCCGTTCTTCGCGAGCGCGCGCAGCGTGGGCACCGGGATGTTGGGGTCTGCCAGTGCGTAGGCCGCGAAGCCGTCGAGACTGATGACGATGACGTGACGGTCGCGCCGTGGCTGCTGCGCATCGAGACCGACCGAACCAGGCGCGACGATCCCGAGGACCGACGCGAGGGCGAGAGAGACGGCGCGCGTGAGCGTGTTCACGCCGCGATCCTAGATCGACTCGGCCCTCTCCGTACTGCCGTACGTCAACGCCCGGCAGGCCTGCACGCGCCAGGAGGCTAAGGCGTGTTGCCTCCCAGCGAGCGCACCGTCATGAGATCGACAGGCTGGCTCGCGAAGTTCTCGAGCACGATCGCCTGCCGTTGCTCATCGACCTCGATGCGCGTGAGCAGCGAGGCCTTGCCTTCGCCGTTGCCGTCGTTGTCGAGCTGCAACTGGACGACGGTGAACGGATAGTCGACGGTGCGCGGGCGCGCCGACGCCTCGAAGAAGGACATGCGCCGGTCGCTCGCGATGACCACCTGCCGGCCACCGTCCTCGCCCGCCATCTCATGCGCGTAACGGATGTCGAATCCCACACGACCCGTCGGCCCGATCTTGCCGAGACTCGGCGCGGCCTGGAACGCACGCAGCAGGCCGTCGTTGCCGCCCTTCTGGAGTGCGACGAGGAACGCCCTGCGCTCCGATGCAGTCGAGAAGCGATTGATGAGGATCTCGATGGTGCCCCCGGCCCCCGGTCGACCGACGTTGGACATGTTCACGGCCTGGGCCGTGAACCGCTCGACACCCGCCAGCGCGGTTTGCAGGGAGACGGCCACCATCGCGGCCGCCATGACAGACATCGTGATGCGATACGTCATGCGCATTGTCGTTACTCCTCGATGTTCACGTCCTCGTCCTCGTCGAGATCCTCGTCGAGGTCCTGGTCCTCATTTTCCTCCTCGTCGGCTGCCGCGCGTCCTGGCCACGGGGACAAGCTCTTCGTCTTCGTCCTTATCGGGATGGGCCGCGTCGGCCGCCACCTGGTTGATGCCACCGTCGGCAAGCGCCGACAGCTTCTTGTCGGCGGCCTTCTCCTCGTCCAGCGTCTGCTGCAGGAGCCTCGCGGCGTCCTCGTGCCCCATGACCTCCGCCCAGGCGACGAGCGTGCCGTACGCCGCCATCTCGTAGTGCTCCGCTCGCTGACCGGCCGCGATGAGGCACGCGTCCATGGTGGCGTCGTCCATGTCCTCTTTCATGATCGCCTTGCCCTCCTCGATGATGCCGGCGATGCCGTCGCAGTGCTTGCCGCGAGGTTTCTCGCCGATGCTGCCGAAGACCTGTTCGAGTCGCGTGATCTGCTTCTGCGTCTCAGCCAGGTGCGCTTCGAACGCCCGGCGCAGTTGCGGACTCACGGCGGCCTTGGCGAGCCTGGGCAGCGCCTTGGTCAGTTGCTTCTCGGCGTTGTAGGTGTCACGAAGTTCTTCGATGAATGCGTCGTGCAGTGTCGATGAAGCCATGGTGGTCTCGTTCGCTCCTTGCCGGTGACGCGGCCGGCGGTGTGACGTCACTGCCCACAGCCGTCGCGGTTGAACTCGGGACGTGCCATTGCACGATTCGTGCTCGTTTTCTGTGAGCGTACGAACGGCGTACTGCTGCGGTCACGTGCGCTTCACGCGCACGCATGAGCCGCGCGCACTGTATGAGTCG
>CAYRAE010000280.1:3771-5428 GCA_964422175.1 uncultured Luteitalea sp.
GCAATCGCGATGTCTTCGGCGATGGTCTTCTGGGCCTCCGTCGGTACCCGGCCCTTCAGCGTCACGGTCCTGGTGACGTGGTCCGAGTCCACGTTGATGCGACTGGCGTCCACGCGGTCGTCGGCCAGGAGCGCCGCCTTGACGTCGAGCGTCTCGACCGCGGCGTCAGCCGCCCTGCCGCCCTCCATGACGGCGTCGCCTGTCGCCCTGGCTGCATCGCTGACGGCATCGCCAGCGTCCCTGGCGGCGTCGGCGACAGCCGAGCCCGCCCGCTCGGCAGCGTCCTTGGTATCGCGCGCCGCGGCCTCGGCATCTCGCTCGGCGCGATCGCTGCACGCGATCGACGCCGCGAGCGCCAGGGCCGCCGCTGTCGTGATCGCGGTCGTGGTCATACGTCTCATCGGTTCTCCCTCCTGAGTGCGACTGCTCTTCAGTGCGCGGCAGCCGCTTCGATGTCGGTAGAGGGAGCAAGGCGCGTGCCGCGTGCCACCTCGGCGGATGCCGGGCGCTGAATGGACGGAGAGAAGAGCAATGTGCGCGTCGGCGACCCGCACGATCGGGAGAACGGGTGTGCAACAAGCCGACGGATGCAGGGATCGACGACATCTCGGCCGTGTGAACCCAGGCTCGGTCGTCTGCGCGGCATCCTGAGCCTTGCCTCGCCGGCGCGGGCGACTCTATGCTGCGCGAACGATGGCACATCCAGTCTCCGTCGAGGACATCGCTCACCGCATCGAGGCGCTCGAACCCATGCGCCGTGCGGCACGCAGGTCGGCAGGCGGCCTCGTCGTGCGATTCGGTGTGCTGGGCGTCGCGTATCTGTTCGCCCTCATCGTCAGCACGATCGGCACGATCTTCATCGTCGGGCGCTTCGTGACGCCCCTGCCTGTCGTGTGGCTCGGCGCCGCGCTGCTGGCCGCCGCGATCGTCACGGCCACGGCCATCGCCATTGGGACACGTGTGTGGCGCGCACATGGCAACCCGACGCACGCCTACGAGGCGGCCTACGCCGCATCAGTCGCAGTGCCACTCCTTCGGGACGTCCTGCCCGGCTGCGAGGTGTCTGCCACGCCGGCCATCGATATCGACACCTTCAGCGCCAGCCGCCTCTTCTCCGCGCCCGACGCGAGGTTCGAGGAACGGACGGGCACGCCAGGCTTCGTGGGAACATGCGGCATCGAAGGTCGCGCGGACGACGTTGCGTGGCGTGCCGCCGTGCTGCGCGTGCGCCGCTGGGGACGCGACTACGACAGCCGCGAGCGGAGCCTGCCGGCGTTCACTGGCGTGTTCCTCCACGTGAACCACGATGGTGTGGCGTCAGACAGCGTGCGCCTGGTCGACAGCGCCAGGGATCGCGCGGATCTGCGCTACCACTTCCCGCAGGGCACGACGTTGCGCAGCTTTCCCGACATCGACGATCCGGAATTCGCCGCCCGGTTCCATGAGCTCGCCGCGCCAGACGCGCCGGGCGCTGCACTGCCACCAGCCGCGCTGCGTCGCGCGTGCCTCGATGTGCGACGTCAACTCGAACGTCCGCTGTTCCTGGCCTTCAACGAGACCGGTACGTACCTCGCGATCTCCTGGCCATCCACCGAGGCGCCGTTCGAACCTGGTGGCCTCATGCAGCCGTCCGCCGTACAGGTCGCCGCCGATCTCG
>CAYRAE010000281.1:0-5403 GCA_964422175.1 uncultured Luteitalea sp.
GACGCTCGGCTGCACGGTCCACGTCCTGGACGATGGGTTCCAGCACGTGGAGCTGGCGCGCGACGCCGACATCGTGCTGCTGACGCTCGACGATGTGCTGCACGGGCGGGTGCTGCCGGCAGGACGATTGCGCGAGCCCGTGCACGCGTTGGAATCCGCCGACGCGTTGATCGCGGTCGACGGCAGCGCGGCACGACTGCGCATGGCGCTCGGCAGGACGCCCGACGTGCCGATCTTCGAGGTACGCCGGCACCTCGGTCGTGCGCGAGCGATCTCCGGCGCGACGGATTTCTCGCGCCTGCACGACGAGCCCGTGCTGCTCGTCACGGCGGTCGCCGAGCCAGGCCGCGTGGCCGACGAGTTCCGCCAGGCCGGGTGGCGCCTCGTCGACGAGATGACCTTTCGCGACCACCACCGCTACCATGCCGACGATGTGCGACAGATCGCGGCGCGCGCGCGAAGCGTCGGCGCGACGGCTGTCGTCACCACCGCCAAGGACGCCGTGAAGCTCGAACGTCACCTGCCCATCGACATCCCCGTTGCCGTCGTGCCGCTGGAGGTCGTGATCGAACCGGCCGATCGATTCGCGGCATGGCTGCGCGGCCGGCTCGCCCTCGACCCGGAGGGGGCGTGACCGACGCCGCCGAGGTGATTCCGCGTCGCCATCGTGTGGAGCACGCGTTGCTGCAGGGCGTGGCGGCGGTGGTGCGCCGGCTGCCGCAATCGGCGGCCACGCGGCTGGGTCACGCGATCGGTGCGATCGCCTACCGCCTCGATGGACGGCATCGCCGCATCACGCTCGACAACCTGGCAGCCACGTTCCCCGAGCGTTCCGTGCAGGAGCGGACACGGATCGCCCGCGAGGTGTTCGCGCACTTCGGCCGCAAACTCGTCGAGCTGCTCTGGTTCTCCGGGCAGTCGCCGGAGCGGCAGCTGTCGCTCGTGGAGTTCGTCGGGCTCGAGCACGTGGACGCGGTGCGCAAGGCGGGGAAGGGCGCCCTGCTCGTCACCGGGCACTTCGGATTCTGGGAGCTGCACGCGCTGGCGCACGGGCTGCAGATCGGGCCCATGGCCGTCGTGGCGCGAGCGCTCGACAACACGCTCCTCGACAGGATGCTCACCGACCTCCGTGCCAGCACCGGCAACATCGTCATCGACCGCAAGGGCGGGCTGCGGCGCATCATGCGCGCGCTGCAGGCCAACCAGGCGGTGGCGGTGCTGATCGATCAGCACATCCTCACGGCCGAAGCGGTGAAGGTGGACTTCCTGGGTCGCCCCGCGGCGACGACGTCGGCGGTGGCGGTGCTGGCGATGCGCACCGGCGCGGCGGTGATCCCGGCGTTCTCGCTGCCGCTCAACGACGGCCGCTACAGGCTGATCTACGAGCGTCCGCTCGAAGTGGGATCGCCAGACGATCCGGATGCCGTGCGCGATCTCACGCAGCGCTGTACGAAGGTGCTGGAGAAGTACGTGCGCGCGCATCCCGAGCGCTGGCTCTGGATGCACAGGCGGTGGCGCGACGACCTGCGAACCACCGAGTCGCCGTCGCTGGTGGTGGACGACGGGCCCGGAGACGGCGAGTCGTGACGACGCCGAGACGCGTCGTGCTGCGTGGACCGAACTGGCTCGGCGATCTCGTGATGGCGGCGCCGGCGATTCGCGCCGTACGGGAGGCATGGCCCGATGCCGTGGTGGACGTCGCGGTGCCGTCGGCGTTCGCGCCGGTCGTCCCGATGCTGGTTCCTGGCGTGGGCGCCTTGCCCCTCGAAGGACGAACCGGCGTGCGTGCGATCCAGCGACATATGGACGCCGTGCGCGCGGGGCACTATGACGTCGCGCTGCTGCTGACCAACTCGTTCGCGTCGGCGCTCGTGATGGCGTGGGCGGGTGTGCCGGAGCGATGGGGCTATCGGCGCGACGGAAGGGCACGGCTGCTGACGCGCGCGATTCGCGTAAGCGATGCGCGACGCGAGTCGCGGCACCATGCCGACTACTACGCCGCGCTCGTCGAGGCCCTTGGCATGGTGCGCCCCGCGTTGGCGGTTCAGGCGTCGCTGCCGGCGCAGGTACGCGAGGAGGCGATCGCGCTGTTGCGCGCGAGCGGATGGGACGGCACGGCGCGCGTGCTCGCCTGCGCGCCGGGCGCGGCGTACGGAACCGCGAAGCAGTGGCCGCCGCGCCACGTGGCGGCCGTCGCGTCAGCATGGATCGCCGCTGGCGGCATCGTCGCGCTCGTGGGCGCGTCGGCGGACGCACCGGCGTCGGCGGCTGTCGTCGCGGGCGTGCCGATGGAGCAGCGCGGAGCGGTGCTCGATCTCACGGCCCGCACGTCGCTGGCGGCACTGTCTGGCGTCCTGGCCGTCGCTTCACGCGTGCTGGCGAACGATTCGGGTGCGATGCACGTGGCCGCCGCGTTCGGCACGCCCACCGTCGCCGTGTTCGGCCCGACCCGCGAATGGGCCACGGCCCCCCTCGGCCCGCACCACATCCTCACGCACGACGTCTGGTGCCGCCCCTGCATGCTCCGTGAGTGTCCCCTCGATCACCGCTGCATGACCCACGTTGCCCCGTCAGCGGTGGTCGACGCGTTGGGGTAGAGCAGGCAATGCCGAATGCCGTGATGCCGGGAATGCAGGGGGAATGACGAATGTCGAATGACGAATGCCGGATGTCGAGAGGTCGCGAACGCCGGCGGGCAGCGCCACACTCACGAATGTGTAGCCGCCGGATTTATCCGGCGGACGGCGATCACTGACTGCCGGACGAAGTCCGGCAGCTACCTCGAAGTGGTGGGAGCGGCAGCTCCCCTGAGGTGGAGGGGGCGGCAGCTAGCCCGAGGTGCGTGGACGGCCGGTTCTTGCGAGTGTCCATCTCGTGGGGTTGGTCGCGATGTATGCGCGCAGTTCGTCCAGCTCTCGCGGCGTACGGATCACACGATCGAAGAAACTGCGCTGCCACAGGGGTTGACGGGTGACAATAGCTTCCATGCGTCGCGCCTCTGACGTCACCCGAGCCTTGAACGCGGATACCAGCTGCAACGCAGAGTAGTGGGCCGCGGTGGCATGGGTGATGAGGATGATGGCGTGTACGTGATCGGGCATCACCATCAACGTGTCGAGACACGGGCCGTCCTCAACCGACGTCAATGCAATGAGTTGCTGCTGTGCGATTTCACCGGGCGGCGACAACCGTACCGCGTCGCGATGAACGGTGCCGAATACACGCCGCCGCTCGTGGGTGCACGCCGTGATGAAATACGCGCCGCTGGTCGCGTAGTCCCAGTGCCTGAGCCGTGACGCCATGCGGACGTGTCTCTGCACGTAGCGTGCCCACGACCCCACGAAAGGTGTAGCCGCCGGATTTCCCGCCTTCGCCTGACGGCTACGGCGTGGCAGGCCATCCGGCGGGCGGCGATCACTGACTGGGCGATCACTGACTGCCGGACAAGTCCGGCAGCTACCCCGAGGTGGTGAGAGCGGCAGCCACCCCGAGGGCCGGGGCGGCAGCTACAGGTGGGCAGCGACCGTAGGGGCGTATGGCCATACGCCCCTCCAATCACGCAGGCGTCTGGTCTCTCTGGCCCATCACCGTGCTGAGGGCGAGGGCGGTGAGGGCGGTGAGGGTGGCACCGATGAAGGCGTACCACGTCCAGGCGACGGGCGTGGCGATCCAGATGTACACGAGGGTCACCATGCCGACGCCCATGCCGGCGAGCATCGCGTGCGCGCTCACGCGCGAGGTGGCGAAGCCGACGAGGAATGCGCCCAGCACGGGGCCGGCCGTGAGCGAGAGCACCGACAGACCGGCGTCGAGGACCGACCGATCCATCCACTGGCAGGCCAGGGCGACCGCGAGCTGCACGACGCCCCAGAACAGCGTGGCGCGGTACGACACGCGCATGATGGTCTGTTCGTCGGCGGTCTCGTTGACGTAGCGCAGGTAGAAGTCGTTGACGGTGGACGCGGCCATCGCGTTGATCGACGGCGACAGCGCCGCGGCGACGATCGCCGCGACGATGAAGCCCGCCACACCGCTCGGGAGCGTGTTGATCACGAACGCCGGCAGGATCTCGTCGGGGCGTCCGAGCACCGGCAACGGGACCTGCTGATAGTAGGTGAAGAGCATCACGCCGATCGTCAGGAACAGCGCGAACTGCAGCAGCACCAGCACGCCGCTCAGGATCAGCCCGCGGCCCGCGTCGCGGGCTGACGGTGCCGACAGCAGGCGCTGCACGAGGAACTGGTCGGTGCCGTGCGTGGCGAGCGTGAGGGCGACGCCGCCAATCAGCCCGGCCCAGAACGTGTAGACGCTCGTGAAGTTCAGCGAGAAGTCGAACACGCGGAACTTGTCGGCCGCCTCTCCCGCCGCGACCACCGCGCTCCATCCGCCGTCGATGCCGTACAACAGGGCGAAGAAGATGATGAGCGCGCCGGCCAGGTACACGAACATCTGCACCACGTCGGTCCAGATGACGGCGGCCGACCCGCCGTACACCGTGTAGACGATCATCGCCGTCCCGAGCAGCACGACGGTCCACGGCACCGGGATGCCCGTGACGACGGCGATCACGAGCGCTGTCGTGAAGAGCCTGATGCCGTCGGCCAGCGATCGCGTCAGCAGGAAGATCGCCGCACCCGCCGCGCGTACCGACGATCCGAAACGCGATTCCAGCAACTGGTACGACGTCATCAGCTCGCCGCGGAAGTACGCGGGCAGGAACCACACGCTCACCAGCACGCGCCCGACGACATATCCGAGGGGTAACTGGAGGAACGCCATGTTGCCGGTGAACGCCGCCGCGGGCACGCCGATGAACGTGACGGTGCTCGTCTCGGTGGCGACCACCGTGAAGCAGATGGCCCACCACGGCACCGAATGGCCGCTGAGGAAGTAGTCCTTGCTCGACCGCTGGAAACGAGCGAAGTACGTACCGAAGGCCGTCAACGCCAGCACGTAGCCGGCGATCACCGCGTAGTCGAGCCAGTTGAGTACCATGCGCGTGGCGCCAGCCTATCACCGCCGGCATTCCCGGCCGTCGCGGAATTTCCGCTACTATCCCCCCGTGACTGCCCTCGCACCCGCGGTCTTTCTCGACCGCGACGGCACCCTCATCGAAGATGCGGGATACCTCGATTCGCTCGATCGCCTCACACTGCTGCCGTCCACCGTCGACGCCCTGCGTGTCCTCGCGCGCGGCGGCTATCGCCTCGTCGTGATCACGAACCAGAGCGGGATCGCGCAGGGATTCTTCGACGAGGCATTCGTCACGCAGACACACGACGCCCTGCAGGCGCGATTGACGGCCGCTGGCGCGCGCATCGACGGCTGGTACTACTGTCCGCACCATCCTCGGGGACAGGTGCCGGCGCTCACGAAGACGTGCGAGTGCCGCAAGCCGGCGCC
>CAYRAE010000282.1:0-5387 GCA_964422175.1 uncultured Luteitalea sp.
CCGATCCCCCGCGTGCCGCCCGTGACGATGGCGACGTGGCCGTCGAGTTGAGGCTTGGAAGTCATGCCCCTTACACTACCGGGGTCGCGCGGCGTCCGCCACGCCTTCTTCGATGCCTTTCGTCGCCATCCTCGGAGCCGGTCCCCTCGGCGGAGCCATCGCCCACGCCCTGGCCTGCCGCAACCGGTTCGACGACGTGCGCCTGATCGACCCGGAGAAGACGCTCGCAGCGGGAAAAGCGCTCGACATCCTGCAGTCGGGGCCTGTCGACGGCTCCAGCGCGCGCGTTACGGGCCATCCCTCCCTCGACGCCGCCAACGGCGCGTGGGTCATCCTTCTGGCCGACCCCGTGTCTCCAGACCCCGTCACTCACATCGGCGAGCTGCACCGGCGCTCGCCAGGCGCCGTGATCGTCGCCGCAGACGCATCGCACGCGCTGCCCATCGGAAGGGCCGTCGCCACTGGAGCCGTCCAGCCCGATCGCATCACCGGCTCCGCGCCGACAGCCGTGGCAAGCGCCGCGCGCGCGTTGATCGCGCTCGACGAGGACATCAGCCCCTCGCGCGTCCATGCGGCTGTCACGACAGGAGTCGGCCCCGGCACCTGCCGCATCGACTGGACGCGCACCACCATCGACGGCGAGTCGGCGGGCACCGTCCTGCACCGCGAACGGCAGGACCGCCTCGACGGCCGGCTCGCGGCCCTCGGGTCGCCGGGTCCACTCACGCTCGCGTCGGCCGCGGCACGGTTGGCTGAAGCGGCATGGTTCGGGTCGCGCGTGCCGCATCCGGCGTGGTGGGTCACCGATGGCGGCGCCGGTCCTCCCACGGTCCACGACCTGCGCTTCGCGCCCGGCGGACGGGCGCGCGTGACGCGCTGACGTGCTGACGTCCCTGCTCATCGTGGCCGCCATGGTCGCGGTGACGGCCCTCTACGTCGCGGCCGAATTCGCGGCGGTCTCCGTACGCCGCAGCCGCATCAGGCAGCTTGCCGAGGACGGCCACGCCACGGCGAAGCGCCTGCTCCCGATTCTCGAAGACGCCGCCGGGCTCGATCGCTATATCGCCGCGTGCCAGGTGGGCATCACGCTGTCGAGCCTCGTCCTCGGCGCATACGGACAGATCGCGTTCGGTCCGGCACTCTCGAACCTGCTCCAGACGCGCGCAGGACTCGAACCCCTTGCCGCCGCGTCGACAGCCGCCGGCACGATTCTCCTCGTCCTCACCGTCGGCACGATGGTCGTCGGCGAGCTCGCCCCGAAGTCGCTGGCGCTCCAGTTCCCGACGGAGATGGCGCTCTACACGTACTGGCCGATGCGCTGGTCGCTGTGGCTGCTCGGACCGTTCATCTGGTTCCTCAACGGCTCCGGCACGCTCATCCTCCGCATGCTGGGCAGCGGGCACGGCACGCACAGGCACGTCCACTCGCCCGACGAGATCGAACTGCTCCTTGCCGAGAGCCACGATGGCGGGCTGCTCGAACCCGACGAACTGCGGCGCCTGCAGCGCGCGCTGCGTTTCAGTCTTCGCTCGGCGCAGCAGATGATGACGACGAGGGATCGCATGCAGGCGGTCGATGTGTCGACGCCTGTCGAGGACGTGCTGGCGATGGCGCTCGAGTCGTCGCAGGCGCACGTGCCCGTCTATCGCGGCACGCTCGACACTGTCGTCGGTTTCCTCAACACGAAGCGGCTGCTCGTCCGGCACGTGGAAGGCAGGCCCGTCACGTCGCTGCGCGAGCTGATCCAGCCGGCGGTCACGGTGGACGAGCACCTGACGGGCGACCGTCTCGTCGCCGAGCTGCGCAAACGGCGGGCACATCAGGCGATCGTGCGCGATGCGCAGGGGCGTGTCGTGGGGATGGTGACGCTCGACGACATCCTCTCGTCGCTGCTCGGCCCCACGCCCGACGAGTTCACGCGGTCGACGCTGCGCATGAAAGCTCCGCGCGCCACGAGGGCTCGCCCATGACGACGCTCATCGTCATCGTCGCGGTCCTCGTGCTGCTCAACGGCCTGTTCGTGGCGGCGGAGTTCGCCATCGTGGGCACGCCTCGCGTGGCCATCGACAAGCGCGCCGCGGCAGGTCAGCGCGTCGCCACGCGCGTGAAGCGCATCCTTGACGATCCCATCCAGCAGGACCGCTTCATCGCCACCGCGCAGCTCGGCATCACGCTCGCGAGTCTCGGGCTCGGCATGTACAGCGAGCACGAAGTGGCGCACCTCCTCGTGGACTGGCTCGACGGGCTCGGTGTGGCGCGCTTCATCGCGGTTCCCACGCTCGCCAGCATCGTCGCCGTCGCCATCCTGACGTACGCGCACATCGTGTTCGGCGAGATGGTGCCCAAGTCGATCGCCCTGCAGCGCGCGGAGCGCACGGTGCTCTGGATCGCGCCGGTGATGCTCGTCATCCAGACGATCTGCTACCCGCTGGTGCTGGTGCTGAACGCGCTCGGCAACCTGCTGCTGCGGCTCATCGGCATCCGCCGCCAGCACACGTCGCACGGACACCTGTACTCGCCCGAAGAACTCTCGCTCATCGTGACCGAGAGCGAGGAAGGGGGTCTGCTGCGCGAGGAGTCGGGGAAGATCCTGCGCGAGCTGTTCGAGTTCGGCAGCCTGACGGCGCGCGAGGTGATGACGCCGCGCGTGCGGCTGGCCGCGCTGCCGCTCGGCGCGAACGAGGATACGGTGATCGCCACGGTGCACCGGCAGCCGTATACGCGATACCCGGTGTACGACGGCGACATCGATCAACTGATCGGCGTGGTCAACGTGAAGGACCTGCTGGTGCTGAAGGCACGCGGCGGCACGCTGCACAAGGATCTGCTGCGGCCGATTCCGGCGCTGCCGGAGACAGCCACGCTCGACGTCGTGCTGGAGACGATGCGCGAGGCGCGCGCGCAGATGGCGGTGGTGATCGACGAGCACGGCGGCACGGCGGGCGTGCTCACGCACGAGGATCTCTTCGACGAGGTCATCGGCGAGGTGGCCGAAGGCGCGACGGATCGCACGAGCATCTACCGCGACGCCAGCGGCGCGCTGCACGTCAGCGGGACGTCACGCGTCGAGGAGGCCGGCGAGGCGCTCGGCGTGGAACTGGAACACGACGAGGTGGACAGCGTCAGCGGCTTGATCCTGATGCTGCTCGGGCGGCCGCCGCACGTGGGTGACGTGGTCACCTACGATCACGTGCGGTTCGAAGTCGTGTCCGTCGAGGGACTCGGCGTGGCCGAGTGCGTCGCATCTGTCGAAGACGACCCCGCAACGGACGCTGGCGACGCCTGACCGTCACTGACGACAACGCGGCCGAACACGCGGCAGATGTGCGCGATGGCGAGGTCCTCGACCTCCTGCATGGGCGGCGCCACGCCGAGCAGCGTCTCGAGCGACGTCACGCCCTTGTCGGAGATCCCGCACGGGACGATGAGCCCGAAGTGCGTGAGGTCGGTGCTGACGTTGAGCGCGAAGCCGTGACTGGTCACCCAGCGCGACAGCCGCACGCCGATGGCGGCGACCTTCTCCTCGCCCACCCACACACCTGTCAGCCCTTTCTTGCGCTCGGCCGGGAGGCCGAACGCGCCGCACACGCCGATGAGTGCGTCCTCCAGGTCACGCACGTAGCGATGCGCGTCCTGTCGGTCCGGCTTCAGGTCGAGGATCGGATAGCCGACCAGTTGTCCGGGGCCGTGATAGGTGACGTCGCCTCCGCGGCCTGCTTCGACGAGATCCACCGACATCGCGCGCAGGTCGTCATCTGACGCGAGCACGTGCTCGCGCGACTGCCTGACCTTCACGCCGAGCGTGATGACGGGCGGGTGCTGCAGGAGGACCAGCGTGTCGGGAATCGCATCGGCCTTGCGTGCGGCGACGAGGTCTGCCTGCAGCGCGAGACCTGCCTCGTACGGCACGACGCCGGCGCGCCGCACCACCAGCGGCGTCATCAGGCCCAGTTCTCGAGCGTCGCCTTCACCTTGCTCATGAACTCGTCGGCGACCGCACCATCGACGAGCCTGTGGTCGTAGCCGAGCGTGAGGTAACCGCGCTGCCGCATCGCGATCATGTCGTCCACCACGACGACACGCTTCTCGATGGTGCCGACGGCGAGGATGGCCACCTGGGGCTGGTTGATGATCGGCATGCCGAAGAGCGTGCCGAACGACCCGGGGTTGGTGATCGTGAACGTGCCGCCCTGCACGTCCTCCGGCTTGAGCTGCTTGGCGCGTGCGCGCGCCGCGACGTCGGCGATGCCGGCGGCGATGCCCGACAGATCGAGTCGATCGGCCCGGTGGATCACGGGGACGATCAGGCCCCAGTCGAGCGCGACGGCGAATCCGAGGTTGACGTCCTGCTTGTAGGCGATCCGCTCGCCGTCGACCGACGCGTTGAGCACCGGCATCGCGCGCAATGCGTCAGCCACGGCTTTCGCGATGAACGACAGGTACGTGAGCTTCACGCCAGCCTGCTCGAACTCCGCCTTGCGTGCCCGCCGCGCCGCCGCGACGGCGGTGAAATCGATCTCGAACACCGAGTGCACGTGCGCCGACGTGCGCCGGCTGTAGATCATGTGCTCGGCGATCTTGCGCCGCATCACCGACATCGGCTGCAGATCGACGGCCTCGCCCGGCTGGAACGCCGGGATGTGGAGATCGAGTCCATCGCCCGGACGCGCCGAAGGCACCTGCGATCGGCGTGCGTCGATGTAGTCGAGGATGTCCTGCTTGCTCACGCGGCCGCCGATGCCCGTCCCCGGCACGTGCGTGATGTCGACGCGATGCTCCTCGGCGATACGGCGCACGAGCGGTGACGACTTCCGGCGCCGGCGTTCGTCGGTGATCGCCTCGACCGACGCCTCCAGGTGGTCGGGCCGACTCTCGGTCTGGTTCTCCGCGCCGCTCGCCGTCTGGTCGGGGCGCTTCTCCGCCTGGTCTGGGCGGCTCTCTGCCGCAACCTCCCCCTCCGCACCGATCACCGCGACGATGGTGTCGATCGGGACCGTTTCGCCTTCACGCACGCGGATCTCGAGCAGGACGCCAGCCGTTGGCGACGGGATCTCCGCGTCCACCTTGTCCGTGGAGATCTCGAACAGCGGTTCGTCGCGATCCACGACGTCGCCGATCTTCCTGATCCACCGGGCGACGGTACCTTCGGCGACCGACTCCCCCATCTGGGGCATCACGACGTTGGTGGGCATGACAGTGATGGTGGTGGCTTAGGGCTTAGGGCTTAGGGCTTAGGGCTTAGGGCTTAGGGCTTAGGGTAAGGCTAAAGTGCAAGGGCAACGGACAAAGGCCGATGGCCGATGCCCGACCCGCCGACCCTGTTCAGCCCTACGCGTGCAACGGCGCTCCGTGCGTGGCGTGGGCGGCTTCACCAACGGCTTCCGACA
>CAYRAE010000283.1:0-5376 GCA_964422175.1 uncultured Luteitalea sp.
GGTCCGACAACATCCGTTTCGCGCTGCGTGGCGTGATCGCGCACACGGTGTCGAGTTACGGCCTGCACACCGAGTACCACACGCCGGCCGACGAACTGCGCCACATCGACATCGCACACATGCGCGACGCGATCGCGTCGCTCGTCGAGCCCGTGCGCTGGCTGGCGAACGCGACGGAGAAACCCGTGTGGAACGAGGGGATGAAACCGTAGTCACGTCAGGCGCGGAGGTGCGTGTCGAACCACGCGAACGCATCGTCCTGCATCTGCACATTGAACTCGTGCGGCACGTCGTAGACGCGGCTCGTGAACCTGTCGGTCAGGCCTGCGCGGGCGTAGCTCTCCGCGATGGTTGCCACCGCCGCATCCATGCCGTCGCGGGGGAAGAGGCCATCGCGGCGGCATTGCTGGACGAGCAGCGGGCGCGGCGCGGTGAGGGCCGCGACATCCGGCAGGTCGAGATTGCGGTGAAGGCCCGGCACGAAGTGCACCCATGAATGCGTGTCGACGTGACGCCTCAGCATCGAGCGGATGGTCGACATGAACCCGACGATGCACCCGGCGGAGATACGTGGATCGAGCGCGGCGAGGAACAGCGAGCGCCATCCGCCGAACGACACGCCCACGCAGCCGATACGCGATGGGTCCACCTCTGGCCGCGTGACGAGATAGTCCACCGTCCGCATGTCGTCCCAGGCGACCATGCCCGGCCAGCTCGGGCCGAGCACGGTCAGCGTCTTGGCCAGCGTTGATTCCTTCGTCTGACACACCCGGTTCAGACGCTGCACATCGTCGACGCTGTAGGCCGCGCGATCCCAGCCCGCCGCGAGATCGGCGTCCATCATCACGCGACGCTCGCCGAACATGAACGCGTCGATCGTGATCACCACGTACCCTCGCCGGACCAGCGCGGTGGCTGTCGGTCGGCCGGCGTAGTTCTCCGCGTGATACCGCGTCATCGACGGGTGATTGCGCCCGAAGTCGATCACTTTCTCCTTGCCGAACAGGAACATGCCGCCATGCGAGTGCAGATCGACGATGGCGGGGGCGCGACCGGTGAGCCCTCTGGGCACGTGGACGTACGCCGGGACACGGAAGCCGGGTGTCGTGGAGAACACCACCTTCTCGCGCACGAAGTCGGGCCCCTCATAGCGGTCGACGACTTCGGGCGCAGGGTCGACCGGTGCCGGCTGGTATGCGTACGCCTCGAGAATGGCGCGTCGCCCGGCGGTGGTGAACGCGTCGAGTGTCGGAAAGCCGCCGGAGAGGAACGACCCGGGATATCGAGCCTCACTGCCAAGTGCCTCGACGAAGCCGAAGTTCGAGCCCAGGTCCGCGTTCGCGGCGGCCCTGGAGCGCGGCAGATCCGGCGGCGCTCCGGGGCCAGCGTTCGTGGTCGACGGCTGCGCGATCGCACGGGCAGCAGGCGTGCCTGCGATCCCGAGCGTGGTCGTCGCCGCGAGCGTATCGAGAAACGTGCGGCGCGTGACGTGATGTGCGTCCGGCATACGCAGACTATAGCCCGCAGCCGAACGCGGCACGCCACACGTCCGTGTCGACGAACGAACACGTCGGTCGTGTCGAACTATCGAACGTCCACGCCGTCCGCACTGGCGTCCGGCGTGGTGGCACGGCGGCGCCGAGACGCGCGACGCAGTCGCTTCAGTCCCCAGACGAGCAGCGCGACGACGACCGCCCATGGCAGCAGAGACGCCACGATGGACACGATCGCCGCGGTGCTCTCCACCGCACGCGCGACGAACTGCTTGGCGGCATCGCGCAGCGGACCGAACGTCTGCGTCGAGACGCTCGGTGCGGGCGACTGGTACGCCACGGTGAGCGTCGACATGCTCACACGCCGGCGCATCACCGCCAACGTCGACTCCGTCGCGTCGATCTCCGTCTGTACGCGGGCAAGTTCGCGCTCCACGGCAAGCAGATCCTGCAGCGACCCTGGCCGCGATTCGAGCAGCCGCATCAACCGCTCGCGCAGCGCGCGCGATGCACGCAGGCTCGCTTCGCTGTCGACGATGTTGCGCGTGAGGTCCTCGGTCGAGGCGCCCCTGTGTACGAGCCTGCCACCGGCACCGGCCGCATCGGCCGCCACGGTCTGCATGAACTCGCGCAGCCACTGCGGCTCGCCACGCACGGTGAGCTGACCGATCATCCGCGCGTCGGGCTCGCCGTCACGCGACGATCCCATGAGCTGACAGCGCGCCTCTCCCGCGACCTGACACGCGGCGATGTGGCTGTCCATCACCGCGGCGAGTCGCGTACCCGGGAGCTCCAGCCGCAGGCTGTACGCGTACGCCAGATAGCTGGTCGCCGTGTCGGCCTGCACCGTCGCGGGACTGACCGCTCCGTCACCCCCAGGCGCCTGAGCGTCGCTCGCGCGCGGCGCCGCCATGCTCTCCACGGCCGCAGCGGGCTCCGGCGAGACGCTCGACGCGCGTATCGCGCCAGGTGCGTTGTCGGACCAGCTCGCATTGCCTCCACCGCATGCCGCCACAACGAGCGTTGCGGCGGCAATCGTCCATCGTGCGTCCATGGTGTCTCCCCGGTCTCTCCGGCGCGCGACGCGCGCGTGCGATGTGAGCGGATCCGCATTGTTCAACGCCCGCCGTCGCCGGCCCGAACATGTGCAGCACGATCCCGGCAGATCATCAGCCGCGCACCGTTGGAGATGTTTCGGTCGGATCCGGAGGGCCGGCCTGTCCTGACGATGGTGCGTGTGCGGGACGGATGGTTGCCCACCCGCGCCGCTCGACGCACAATGCGCGCACATGACGGCTCATCGCCTGACGCTCTCGCTGTTCGTCCTTCTTGTCTCGACCATCGCCGGCCTGCACGCCGCCCAGCCTGGCGACGCATGGTCACGGGTGGCCGCCACGTTCCGCGAGCGGGTCCAGCAGGCAGGCATCGTCGGGGCGAGTGTGGTGTTCGTGAAGGACGGCGCCGTTGCGCACGAGGCGGTCGTGGGACTCCGCGACCGGGCAACGGCGACCCCTGTGGATCGCGACACGATCTTCCATTGGGCGTCGATCACCAAGACGTTCACGGGCGTGGCGATCATGCAGCTGCGCGATCGCGGTCTCCTCTCGCTCGACGATCCCGTGGTGACGTACGTCCCGGAGTTGCGTGAGGTCCACAATCCGTTCGGCGACATCTCGCAGGTGACGATCCGCCAGCTGATGTCGCACACCGGCGGATTCCGGGCCGGCACCTGGCCGTGGGGCGGCGATCGACCGTGGCATCCGTTCGAGCCGACGCGCTGGACGCAGCTCGTCGCGATGATGCCCTACACCGAGCTGCTGTTCAGGCCGGGCACGCAGTACAGCTACTCGAATCCCGGGGTGATCTTCCTCGGCCGAATCATCGAGACGCTCTCAGGCGACGAGTACGAGGTGTACGTCACCAAGAACATCCTGATGCCGCTCGGCATGACGCGGACGTTCTTCGACCGTGCGCCTGCCTATCTCCGCGCGCATCGCTCCCACAGCTACAGCGGCGCCGCCGGGGATCTCCGCGAGCAGCCGTTCGATTTCGACTCCGGCATCACCGTGTCCAACGGCGGCCTGAACGCACCGCTCGGAGACATGGCCAACTACCTCGCGTTCCTCATCGACGGCAACGAGACGATCCTCGCGCCCGCGTCACTCCTCGAGATGGCCACGCCGCAGATCGCGGCCAGGGATGGCGAAGGCACCAGCGGCGCAGACGTCAGGGCCGGACTCTCGTGCTTCATCGAGCGGCATGACGGCATCGAGCTCGTCGGACACAGCGGCAATCAGAACGGCTTCATCTCGCACCTCTACGTGCACAGGCCATCGCGCTCTGGCTATGTCGTGTCGTTCAACACGCACGTGACCGCGGCGCCCGATCCGCGCCACACGACGCGAGCCGTCGACGACAGCCTCCGCGACGCCATCGTCAACGCGTACTGGAAGCCCGGACGCTAGGTCGCGATCACGCGCACGCGCGCGGCGAAGTCCGTGTCTGGCGAGGTGCGCAGTGGACGGCCGCTCGCGGCCGTCACGTTGCGGATGGTCACCCGCTCGGTGAGCCGATACGGGAACGGCCGCGGCGATGCGTCGCCTCCCGAGCCGTTCGGGTCCGTGAAGAGATACGGTCCCTGATAGTCCGGTGGTGCGTGGGTGTCGTCGATCGCCAGGCCGTCGATCGTGATCTCGCGCGGCATGAAGCACGGGTAGCCGAAGTCGTGCCGGCCGTCGTTGTTGGCGTTGATCACATACGGCTGAATCGGCGCGCCGCAGCCGGGACGCCATCGACAGTTGCGGATCGCGACGGTGCCCTCCCACGTGCTGCCGTAGTCGCTGCGCAGGGAAAGGAACGCACGACCGTCGATCGTGGAGTCCTCGACGGTCAGCACACCGCGGCCGATGGCGTTGAGACCAGCGTGGCCCAGCGTGCAGCCGCGGATCGTGTACGTGCCGGAGACGCCCTGGTGGGTGTCCATGCGCGAGAGCGTGCAGCCGTCGAGCAGGATGTTCTTGCAGAAGTTGGTACCGATCACGCCCCAGCGCGTCGCGTCGCAGATGTCGTTCATGCGAACGCCGCGCAGCGTGAAGTTCACCACGTCGCTGGCGTTCAGGTCGTAGCTGCCCATGCTCACCGGCTCGCCGATCGCCCCGATCGTGGAGTAGGTCTTGTGGCCGCTCACGACGCAGTCGCGCAGCGTGACGTCGGCGCATCGCGTGACGAGAAGGAATCCGCTATAGGGATGGCCGAATTCCCCTTCACCCGTGACGTGATGCGTGAGGCCATCGACGAGGGTGCGTGAGCGCGTGATCGCGATGTTGCGCGCCCAGTAGTTGTAGCCCTTCGGCTGTCGCATGCGATTGGCGATCGTCGTGAACACGCCACCCTTCAGGACGAGCGGGTGTTCGTCGATCGGACGGGCCTCGACCTCCGTCACCACCGGATAGTCCCAGTCGATGTCGCCCTCGATGGTGCCGTCGCGACGCAGGATGAAGCAGTCGTGCGGAGGCGTGCCGGCGTTCTGGTTCAGGCCGCGACGGATGTAGACGCGCGTCCTGTCGTGCTGCACACGCACCCAGCAGTCGCGCGGCGGCACGACGTTGAGCCGGCGCTGGTCCCGCGTCAGCGTCGTGATGGCCAGTGGAACAGGGTCGAGCCGCGAGCGCACGGAGAAGAGCGACGCACGATGGTCCTCGACGTCGGTGTCGTCGATGATGAAGCGCGACGAGTTCCAGTCGGTGTCGGTCGTGATGACCGCCGTGAGCGCGCGCCGGCCGAGATGATACGTGGCGCCCGGCCGGGATCGCACGGGCAGACCACGCGCATTGGCGGCCGCGTGCGCCTCGACGATGGCAGGCAGGTCGTCGGCCTTGCCGTC
>CAYRAE010000284.1:0-5345 GCA_964422175.1 uncultured Luteitalea sp.
GCCGGTTGCCGGTTGCCGGTTGCCGGTTGCCGGTTGCCGGTTGCCGGTTGCCGGTGAATGTAGACTTCCCTCATGTCCGAATCCCTTCGCTATCCCGTAGGCCGGTTCGTGTTCGATGAGGCAGGTGGTGAGGCGGCGCGTGCCGCGGCGCTCGAGGCCATCGGCGAGTTCCCCGCGGCATTCCGCGCGGTGGCCGAAGGGCTCACCGAGATCCAGCTCGCGACGCCCTATCGCGAGGCGGGCTGGACGGCGCGACAGGTGGTCCACCATGTGGCCGACAGCCACATGAACGCGTACGTGCGTACGCGCTGGATCCTCACGGAGGAGCGCCCCGGCATCAAGGTGTACGACGAGAAGGCGTGGGCCGAGTTGCCCGACGCGGCGCTCGCCCCCGTCGATCTCTCGCTCGATCTGATCGACGCGCTGCACCGCCGGTGGAGCGTGTTGCTCGCCGACATCCCCGGCGACGCGTTCGCCCGCGAACTGGTTCACCCGACGAACGGACCGATGTCGCTCGAGCGCCTCGTGCAGGTGTACGCATGGCACGGGCGGCACCACCTCGGCCATCTGCAGATCGTGGCGGACCTGCCGTGACAGTACGTCTCGCCGCCCGTGGTGCCGGCGCGATCGGTGCCGCGATCGGCATCGGCCTGCTCGCCGGGGGGCTTGGCGCGCAGGATCGACTCTCCGGCCGCTCGTTCGCCACGCGGTCGGAAGTGATTGCGCGCAACGGGATGGTCGCGACGAGCCATCCCTTCGCGACGCAGGTCGCCCTCGACGTCCTGAAGGCCGGCGGCAACGCGGTCGACGCGGCGATCGCCGCCAACGCGTTCCTCGGGCTTGGCGATCCCGGCAACAGCGGCATCGGCGGCGATCTCTACGCCGTGGTGTGGGATCCGCGCACGCGTCAGCTCCATGGCCTGAACGCCAGCGGGCGATCGCCGCGCGGCATGACGCTCGACGCGCTGACGAGCCGCGGCCTCACGCAGATTCCCGCGACAGGTCCGCTCGGTATCAGCGTGCCGGGGTGCGTCGACGGGTGGTTCACGCTGCACGGGCGATTCGGATCGCTCCCGATGGCGCGCCTGCTCGCACCGACGATCGCCTACGCGCGCGAAGGCTTCCCGATCGCACCGGACATCGCGGCGGACTCGAGCCTGCGTCTGAGTCAGCGCCTGCCGGCGGATCGATCGATGTTCCCGGAACTGCGACGGCTGTACATGCCGGACGGGCACTTTCCGGCGAAGGGCACGATCTTCAGGAACCGCGCGCTGGCCGACAGCCTGGAGCGGATCGCCACAGGTGGACGCGACGCGTATTACAAGGGACCTGTCGCGGCCGCGATCGCCGCGCACGTCAAGGCGCGCGGCGGATTCCTGTCCACCGACGACTTCGCGAATCACACGTCCGAGTGGGTCACGCCCGTCAGCACCATGTACCGCGGTCATCGCGTGTGGGAACTGCCCCCCAACACGCAGGGCAGCGCCGTGCTCCAGATGCTGAACGTGCTCGAGGGCGTGGACATCGCGCGCACGGGGTTCGGCAGCGCCGATCACGTGCACTGGTTCACCGAGGCCAAGAAGCTCGCGTTCGAGGATCTCGCCGCCGCATACGCCGACGCATCGTCCATGCGTGTCCCCGTCGAGCGACTCCTGTCGAAGGCGTACGCCGCCGAGCGTCGCGCGCTCGTGAAACCCGATCGCGCCGGTGTCTATCGATCGGGGTTGCCCGTCGACAGTCACACCGTCTACCTGACGACGGCGGACAAGGACGGCATGATGGTGTCGCTCATCCAGAGCAACTCGCTGTCGTTCGGATCGCTGGAAGTGGTCGAGGGGCTCGGCTTCGCGCTGCACGACCGCGGCATGTGGTTCGAGCTCACGCCCGGACATCCGAACGTCTACGCGCCTGGCAAGCGACCGTTCCACACCATCATCCCGGCGTTCGTGACGAAAGACGATGAGCCGTACATCAGCTTCGGGTTGATGGGTGGCGACATGCAGCCGCAGGGGCACGTGCAGGTCCTGATGAATCTGATCGACTTCGGGATGGACCTGCAGGAAGCCGGCGACGCGCCACGCATCTATCACACCGGCTCGTTCCCGCGCGCTGGCCACGTCGACAACGTGGGCGAGCTCAATCTGGAGTCAGGCTACTCGGCAGACACCATCCGTGAACTGCAGCGCCGTGGTCACAAGGTGGCGCACGCCTACGGCATGTATGGCGGCTACCAGGCCATCATGCGCAAGGGCGGCGTCTACTACGGCGCCTCCGAGAGCCGCAAGGACGGCTACGCCGCAGGATTCTGAGCGGGCCACCTCCCGCCGCAGGAGGGTAGGGCCGGCTCTCCGAGCCCGGCCTATCGCCCCGACGCGTCGACCATGGCGCGAAGTGCCGCGGCTCGTGCGCGTGCCGTGGGGTTCGTCATGAGCGTGTCGACGGGGATCGGGCAGGCCCAGCTCCAGTTCTCCGGGCCGACCGTGGCCGGGACGTTGATGCGATCGCGCCAGCCGAAGACGTCCTGCAGTGGAAACACCACCAGGTCCGACGAGGACTGCAGCAGCACGTCCAGCAACGCATCGCGAACCTCATCGTCATAGGGCCGGTCGGGTGCGATGGCCTTGCGCTCGAGGCCGGGAATCGCGAGCAGCGCCGTGCGTTCGTCCATCGACGCGGCGTCCCACCAGTCGGCCATCATGTCCGTGTCGTGCGTCCCCGATGTCGCGAGCGACGAGGCGGCGTAGTGCGCGGGGTCGTGGAACGGGTGGCCGTCAGCGTGCCAGTCGCGCTCCCAGCGCAGCACCTTGTAGCCGGGCAACTGGAGCCGACCGACCGACTCACGGACGAAGTCCGGGATCGTGCCGAGGTCTTCGGCGATGAGCGCCGCACCGGCGCTCCCGAACGCGGCGATGACGTCCTCGCCCAGGCGGAGCTGGTCGTCCTCGGCCTCGGGCACGAAGTGCGGCGCCGCGCCGTCGAGCGGACGGTTGTACGTGCGATAGAAGCCGACGAGATGATCGATGCGGAAGCCGTCGAACATGTCGGCCATGCGCCGGCCGCGCGCACGCAGCCACGCGAAGTCGTCGGCACGCATCGCGCCCCAGCGGTAGACGGGCAATCCCCAGTCCTGCCCCGTCTCGGAGAACGCGTCAGGAGGCGTGCCCACCGTCGCGTCGCGCGAGAACAGCGCCTGATTGGCCCACACGTCCGCACTGTCGGCGCTCACCATGAACGGCAGATCACCGACGAGCGCGATGCCGTCGAGCGCGCGGCGCGCGGCCATCCACTGCTCCTGCGCGATCCACTGCGTCCAGCACACCTCGAGCAGCGCGTCGGCGTGCACGAGACGCGCGGCAGCCAGCGCGCCGGCATCGCGCGTGGCGAGCGCCTCTGGCCACTCCCACCACGCCCGCGCGTCGTGGTGATCGTGGAGCACGCGGAACAACGCGTAATCATCCAGCCACCAATGCTGTTCGGCCACGTACGCCTGGAGCGCCTTCGCGCGCGGCGCGTCGATCGCCCACTCGGTGAGCGCGAAGCGCTCGAACGCCCGGCGCAACGCGACGCCCTTGATCGCACTGGCCTCGGCGTACGGCACGACGGGCGACGCGTTCAGTGACGCACGACGATCGAGCGCGCCTGCGGGGAACGCCGACGCTCCCAGTGCCTGCACGTCCGGCACATCGTCCACGGCGATGTAGAGCGGCTCGATGGCCATGGCGCTCAGGGCCGAGTACGGCGACGTCTGGCCCGTCGCCATGTCGTTGACGGGCAGGATCTGGAGCAGTCGGAGACCAGACGCGCGCAACCATGGCGCGAGCCGGGCGAGATCGGCGATGTCGCCGATACCCCAACTCTGCGTCGAGCGAGCCGCGAACAAGGGAAGCAGGAGGCCGGCGCGACGGCCGAGCGATGCGTAAGTAGGTGCCATCAGGTGAGCTGGAGCAGCGGCAGCGTGCAGAGGACGTCGAGGCCCTGCCGCAGGTCGGCGGCGGGCGTGAGGAGACTCACGACCAGATACCCGTCGTGAGGCAGGTCGTAGAAGTAGCCGGGATGCGCGATCACGTCCCGCTCGAGCAGCGCGAGCAGGAGCGTGTCGGCGTCGGCCACGTCGGGCACGCGCAACACCACGCTCCAGCCGCCGTCGGGCACGCGGACGTCGAACGCCGTTCCCGCGAGCCGACGCGTGACGAGCGCGAGGTTCTCGGCGAGACGCGTCTGGATCTGTCGCCGCACGACGGCGCCGTGCTCCAGCAGGGCCGGCACGGCGACCTGGACCGGCGTCGAGACCGACAGGTACGTGTCTGCGATGATCTCCAGCGCGTCGAGCGCCGCACGTCGTCGCGAGTCGGCGCCGCTGACGCGGATCCACCCGAGCTTGGCCTGCGGCAGCCCCACGAGCTTCGAGAGGCCGTTCAACCTGAACGTCAGGACGTCCGATGACATGGGCGTCACGAAACGGTCGCGACCGCCGAGTGGATAATCGGCGAACACCTCATCGACGATGAGCGCGAGATCGTGCCGGCGGCAGGTGTCCGTCAGCACGTCCCACTCGCCGGGCGTGGGGACGCTGCCAGTCGGGTTGTTGGGCGCCACGACGATGAGGGCGCGCGTCCGTGGCATGATGCGCGCGGCGAGGTCGGCCTCGTCGAGCATCCACCGGCCGGCGTCGCGGCACGCGTAGCGCCCGACGCTCACGGCGTCGAGCTGCGCGAGGTGCTCGAACAGCGGATAACTGGGACAGGGAGCGAGTACCCTGTCGCCGGGGTCGCAGAGCAGCTTGAACAGGTGCGAGTACGCTTCGCTGGTACTCGCGGTGAGGATCAGGTCGTCTGGCGATCCGGCTTCGCCCATGGCCGTGTACCAGGCGGTGATGGCGTCGCGGGCGGACCGGAGACCGCGCGGGTCTGGGTCGTACCGCAGGCCGGCGGCGTTCGACCACGACGTGGTCAGCGTTTCCGGATATGCCACCCCAGCCGTCGTAGGATTGGAGACGGTCAGGTCCAGGATCGGGTCGGGGCGCGCGCGCCGTGCCGCCATGGCTGCTGCCAGTGGCGTCGGCACGAGCGAGGCGGGCAGGCGGGTCGAGAACACGGCCTCCGGCAGCTTACCACTCGGGATCCGGCCAACTGCCGCCCCTCGGAGATCAGGGCCTGAGTGCCCGGGAGAACACGTATGCGCACGTTGAAGCTGGCAGTACTCGTCCTCGTCGCGACGTGGACCGTCGCCTGCATCTCGGTGGACTCGGTGATCAAGGTCAAGGCCGACGGCACCGGCACCATCGAGCAGACGATGCTGGTCAACGCGTCGGCGATGGGGATGATGTCGATGATGGGCGGCGGCGA
>CAYRAE010000285.1:0-2883 GCA_964422175.1 uncultured Luteitalea sp.
GACTGCCGGACAAAGTCCGGCAGCTACACCCCATGTTCGGCCCGTCTCGCTGCAGTAGGCGCGGCCGGCTCTCCGAGCCAGGCCCCCCTGGTGGTGACGACACGTCCTTCGGCACTCTGCATTCGGCATTGAAATGAAGACCACTCTCTGGATTGTGCGTGTGGTGGCGCTGGCGATCGTGACGCTGGCGCTGCCGGTACTCGCGTCGGCGCAGGACTGGGTACTGCGCGGCGTCGTGGTGGACGCGTCGGGCGCGGCCGTGGCGGGGGCGCGCGTGCGGCCGGTGCGCGACGGGCGTGCGACGACGACCGACGCCGACGGTGCGTTCGTGCTGACAGGTCGCACGCCGGCGCCGAGAGAGATCGCCGTCGATCGCGAGCGGTTCAGTCCGGCTCGCGTGACCGTGGATCCGGCGCTGCCCACCGTGCGCGTGGTGCTCGCCATCGCGGGACTCGACGAGCGCGTGCGTGTCGTGGCGCCTCTCGTCGACGGCACGAGCGTCGACACGTTCGGCGCCGCGCGCACCATCGTCTCGTCGGCGCAGGTGGACGACCTCGGCGCGGTCGATTTCGCGTCGGCGCTGCGCCGGACGCCAGGCGTGACGATCGCGCGCTTCAACCCCGTCGGATCGTTCGGTGGGGGCGACGGCGGCGCCGTGTTCATCCGCGGCATGGGGACGAGCCGCCCGGGCAGCGAGATCGCGACGAGCATCGACGGCGCACCTGTCTACATGGGTGTGTGGACGCATCCGCTGCTCGACCTGCTGCCGGTGGCCGGCATGGACGAGATCACGGTGCTCAAGGGGCCGCAGCCGCAGACGTTCGGCAACGCGTTCGCTGCCGTCGACATCGTGACGCGGCGTCCGCGCAGCGAAGGGTTCGAAGGCAACCTCCGCGTGAGCGGCGGCGCGTTCGCCACGTTCGCCGAACACGTGTCGCTGGCGGGCCGTCGCGGACCGTGGGACATCTCGGCGTCGCAGGCCTTCGCGCGATCCGACGGGCATCGCGAGGCGGCCGACGGCAGGCTCGCGCACGCGTTCGGTCGCGTCGGCTATCGCTGGAACGCGAACTGGTCGGCCAGCGCACAGGTGCTGCATGCCGACAACGCGGCGAGCGATCCCGGCTACGTCGGCATGCCCTACACCCGCACCGGGCGCTACGAGACGCGCGGCACGATGACGTCGGCCAGGGTCGCGCACGCGCACGACCGCGTGACGGGCTCGCTGCAGGTGTACGCCAATCGCGGCGCAGGCGACTGGTTGAACCAGCTCGACCTCGAAGGCGACACGCTGACGCGCTTCGCGCTCACGGGTGCGCGATGGCGCGAGTCGGCGACGCTCTGGCAGGGCGGCAGTGTATCTGGCGGTCTCGATGTCGATCGCATCAGCGGCAACGTGACGTTCGACCGCATCGCGCCCGCGCAGGACGCGCGCTTCGACGGCGAGGCGCTCACGATCGTGTCGCCGCACGTCGGGATCGATCACACGTTCGCGTTGTCGTCAGGGTGGGCGATCACGCCGTCGGCGGGCGTACGCGTCTACACGCACTCGGAGTTCGATGGGGACGCCGCGCCGCACGCGGCTGTCGTCGCGCGGCACAGCTCCGGGCTGTCGTTCCGCGCGTCGTACGCGCGCGGTGTCAGCTATCCGGGGCAGAACGTGGTGGCGCTGTCAGCGTTGATTCCGGCACTCGGATCCACGTGGCGCGATCTGCGCGCCGAGACGATGGAGCACGGAGAAGTGGGCGCGACGTTCGCGCCGACGGCAGGCACGAGCATCGACGTGGCGGTCTATCAGGACAACGTCAACAATCGCTACGTGTTCGGCTTCCCGCCGAGAGTGTCGTTCCCGATGTTCACCAACGTCGGTGGCTATGCCGTACGCGGACTGGAAGTCGGCGTCCGGCAGCGCCTGGGGTCTGCATGGCAGGTGACGGGCGGCCTGACGACGCTCGCCACAACGGAGCCTCGGCCGCCGTACGCGCCGTGGATCTCGAGCGCCGTTGGTGTCACGGGCACGATGGGCCGCTGGCGCCTGAGCGCCGACGTGCAGGCGCAGGCGTGGATGTACGTCCTCGCGCAGTCGCGCACGATCGGCGCCCTCAACGGTCAGATGGTCCCCGCGTTCGCCGTGGTGAACGTGCGTCCGTCGTACGTATGGCCGTCGCGCGGCCGCCACGCCGAGGTGTTCGTCGCCATCGACAACCTGTTCGATACCGATTACGCATATCGCCCGGACTATCCCATGCCCGGGATCTCGGCCCAGGTCGGCATCAGCATCGGGTTTGGAGCCCCTACACCGTGACCGTCTTCTCGACGACGAAGATGTTGTTCTCGGTTTCCTGGATCAGGACTTCCACGCTGTAGGTGACGCCGCGGTCGGGGAACTTCTCGCGGATGTGCGCCACGACGTGGTCCCAGATGTAGAGCGCGACGTTCTCCACGCTCGGGCCCTTGCCCTGCAGCAGCACCACCCCGTCAGGCTCGAAGAACTCCGGGTTCAGGAACGTGCTGTCCTGTGCGGTGACGAGCATCTTGTGATCGAGGAACCGCATCACGGCCTTGAGATCGCCGAAGTCCAGCGCCATGTCGAGCGCGTCGCGCGGGAACGTTTCGCACGCCACCGTCACGGTGCCGCGCCACGTGTGCCCATGCACCCATTTGCACTTGCCCGGATACCCGAGTTGACGATGGCCGGTGTGGAAGTGCGAGTGGACGATGATCTTTTCCATGGCAGAAAAAAGATCATACCGGCAACCGGCAACCGGCAACCGGCAACAAGGGACATGTTCAAGACGTAGGGGCGCCCTACGGTCGCGGGTCGGGCTCGGAGAGCCGACCCTACCTACTGCCACAGAGGGCCAGGCCGACCTGTTGACACAGAGG
>CAYRAE010000285.1:2893-5343 GCA_964422175.1 uncultured Luteitalea sp.
GTAGGGCCGGCTCTCCGAGCCCGGCCCTACGGTGACATGCCCCACTTTGCGGCGTGGACGGTGATGCGGCGCACGTCGCCGGGGCGGCCGTTGACGGTGTCCGTCACGAGCAGCAGCGCGTGAATCCGCGAGAGCGGGAGTCCGCCAATCGCTGGTGGTACGGGCATGAACGTGCCGAGCGGCAGCACGATCGTTCGCGGCGTGGCATCGAGGTATGCCGACTGCCGCCAGCGAAGTCCGTCGCCGGTGCCCGGCTCGCGCAACTGGATCGAGAGTCGCATCGGCTCGTCCGCGGACAGGTCGAGCACCACCGACGTTGCCTCGGCCGGCGGCTGCTCGAGGTCGGCGACGAGCGCCGAGAATTGACTCACGCGCGCACCACCGGCAAGGCGTAATTCCGCGCGTGCGCCGGTAACCGTCGTCTCGACGGACGCTGTCGACGCGGTGTCGTGCTCCACATGCCACGCGCGGACCGCCATGTCGGCAAGACGTGTCGGCATCTGTACGTGTTCGGTGGGCGGGAGGTTGTGTCCCCGTGCCGCGCTCACGGCTACCGGAAGCGACGACCAGCCACGCCGGGCGGGCAGCACCATCTCCGCGCGATAGATGGCCGGCGCCTCGTCGCCTGCAATTGCACTCGACCATTCGGCGGGCAGCGACTCGTGGATCACGACGCCGTTGCGCCGCACCCGGATGTGCGCATCGGCAGGCGCGTTGGACCTGACGACGAGCGTGGCCGCACCGCGCGCATCAGGCCCCTGCAGTGCGGTGTCAGCCGGCTCGACGAGATCCAGCGCTACCCACGGCGTGCGCGCCATGCTGAACACGGCCGAGTGCGCCACACGATAACGGATGGCGTGAAGCACCACGCGCGTGTCGCGCGCCGCATCGCCGGACGGTGCGCCATCCAGCCACGGCACCACCAGGCCTGCCGTGCCGAACATGGCCGTATACGACGGGAACTTCGCGATCGTCCGCCCACCGTTGCGCGGATCCTCGTCGCGCCGCCAGCCGACGCGTGCATGGGCGTCGACGGCCGCCAACGCGATCGGCACGCGCGCCCGCGGCCTGTCGTGCATGCCGAACACCGCTCCCGGATCGACGGCAAGTGCCGTCAGTGACCCCGCGCGATCGAACGGATACGTGAACATCCGCACGGCGACGTGTGCCATCGACGCCGTGCGCCAGATCGTGTCGGCGTTGAGCCACTCGTATCCGTCAGCATCCACTGACGGGTTGTGCCACGCGAGCGCGGGATCCGGCGAGTCCGGATGCGCGAGGATGCCGATGCCGCCGAGCCGCCGCACGTCTTCAACGACAGCCTCACCGGCACCCGCCAGCGGATACGGCGCCGCGGCCATGTCGAACGCCACGTAGTGCCCATTGTCGGTGCTGATCTCGACGCCGTCGATGAGCAGCACGTCGTGAACGAAACGCGGCGGTTCGGGCTGACGCGTGCCGTCACCGTGGTCGGTGATGATGACGAAGTCGAGCCCCGCCTGCCGCGCCGCCAGCGCGATGTCTTCAGGCGTGCCGCTGCCATCAGACATCGTCGAGTGCACGTGATATGCGCCGCGCCAGAGCACGGGTTGCTGGCGTACCGGCGCGATGTCGCGCGGGCTGGCGGGCGCCAGCAGCCAGGCCACCGCTATGAGTGCCGTCACGCTCGCTACGCCGCGCCGCAGGCCGCGCATCAGGCAGGGGGCTCGATCGTGTCGAGCTTCTTCAGGATGTCTGCCAGCGTTTCGAGCGAGGCCTCGCCGGTGGCGCCGGGGTTGTTCAGCCAGACGTCAGGGGCGTCCTGCGCGAGGATGTCGCGAAACGACCCGCCGCTCTTCACGCTGAGCGGCGCGAACTCCGTGATGTCGAGCGCGCCGGACCACTCGTCCTTGTGCTTGATCAGCAGCCAGGAACGCCCATCGTCTGCACCGCTGGACGAGCCGCGGCCGCGTCCGCCCCAGCCGCGCGTGCGCACGAGCACCCACGAACCCTTCAGCTTGAAGCCGTCGAGCCGCATCTTGAGGTCGCCTTTTCGCAGCGCCGCGTCGACGTCGTCGGTCTCGGGCTCCCACGTGCCCACGTCCCAGAGCATCACCACGCCGGCGCCGTAGCCCTCGGGGATGACGCCCTCGAATTCGCCGTACTCGATGGGGTGATCCTCCACGTGCATCGCGAGCCGCTTCGTGGCGGGATCGAGCGACGGCCCCTTGGGGACCGCCCACGACAGCAGCACGCCCTCGTGTTCGATGCGGAAGTCGTAGTGCAGCGCCGTGGCCAGGTGCTTCTGGACGCAGAAGAAGCGCGCGGGGGCCTTCCGGGCCTTTGCGGCCGTGTCGCCCTTCGGCTCGGGCGTCTTCGTGAAGTCGCGCTTGCGGCGGTACTCGTCGAGAGGCATGGCTGCGGCTACAGGCTACACTTGTCGCCGTGACTTCCTCACCACTTTCGCTGCA
>CAYRAE010000286.1:0-5323 GCA_964422175.1 uncultured Luteitalea sp.
GCACTGGCCGTTGCGACCCTCGCGGCCACGATTGTTGCGCCTGCCGCCGCGCAGGCGCCCTCGTCATCCACCGATCCGCGCGTCGGCCTGAAGGCTGGCCTGAAGGACGCCGGCGTCGCCGCGCGCGGAATCGAGCTGCTGGCCAACGTGCCCAAGCCCCAGGGGTTCTTCGACCCCAAGGCACCCGCCGGCGAGCCGAATCCGCCGATGCCCGACGAGAACGAGCAGGCAGCGACGGCCAAGGCGAAGAAGCCTGCGGCCAAGCCGAAGACGCCGCCGCGTCCCTGGGGTGGGCTGAACTTCGCCAACTCCGATCTGGCGTTCAGCGGCAATCACCTGTTCATCGGGAACTTCAGCGGCTTCAACGTCTACGACATCAGCAACCCGGCGAGCCCCGCGCTCGTGACCTCCGTCGTGTGCCCGGGCGGGCAGGGCGACGTGTCGGTACACGGGTCGCTGCTGTTCATGTCCGTGGAGCAGACGCGCGGGCGGCTCGACTGCGGCGTGGGCGGCGTGGAGGATCCGGTCAGCAAGGATCGCTTCCGCGGCGTGCGCATCTTCGACATCAGCGACGTGAAGACGCCGAAGCAGGTCGCGGCCGTGCAGACATGCCGCGGGTCGCACACGCACACGCTGGTCACCGATCCGAATGACTCGGCCAACGTCTACGTGTACGGATCCGGCACGTCAGGCGCGCGCTCGGCCGAGGAGCTCGCCGGGTGCTCGGGCAAGGAGCCCGGCGAGGATCCAGAGACGGCGCTCTTCAGCATCGACGTGATCAAGGTGCCGCTCGCGAGCCCGCAGGACGCGCGCATCGTGGCGCGGCCGCGCATCTTCGCCGACGAGAAGGGCAACATCGCCGGCCTGTGGGCCGGCGGCGATCACGGTCCCGGCACGCAGAAGACCGCGGTGACCAACCAGTGCCACGACATCACCGTCTACCCGGCGGTGGGCCTCGCTGCCGGCGCCTGCTCGGGCAACGGCATCCTGCTCGACATCGGCGATCCGGCCAACCCGAAGCGCCTCGACGCCGTGGCCGACAAGAACTTCGCGTACTGGCACTCGGCGACGTTCAACAACGACGGCACGAAGGTCGTGTTCACCGACGAGTGGGGCGGCGGCATGCGTCCGCGCTGCCTGGCCACCGATCAGCCCACCTGGGGCGCCAACGCGATCTTCGACATCGTCGATCGCAAGCTCGTGTTCCGCAGCTACTACAAGCTGCCCGCGCCGCAGACGGCGACGGAGAACTGCGTGGCGCACAACGGCTCGCTCGTGCCCGTTCCCGGACGCGACCTGATGGTGCAGGCCTGGTATCAGGGCGGCGTGTCGGTGATGGACTTCACCGATTCGGCCAACCCGAAGGAGATCGCGTTCTTCGATCGCGGCCCGCTCGACGCCAAGCGGCTCATCACGGGCGGCTACTGGTCGGCGTACTGGTACAACGGGTACGTGTACGGGTCGGAGATGTCGCGCGGTCTCGACGTGTTCAAGCTGACGGCGAGTGACGTCCTCACGAGCAACGAGCTCGACGCCGCTGGGAAGGTGCACGCGAAGAGCTGGAACGTGCAGCACCAGGACAAGGCGACGTGGCCGGCCGACCGCGCCGTCGCGCTGGCGTACGTCGATCAGCTCGTGCGATCGGGTGCCGTGCCGTCCGATCGCGTGGAGATGCTGCGCGGTCTCGTGACGAGCGGCGAGGCGAGCCAGTTGTCGATGGTCGCCGATCGGATCAACGAGCGCGCCGCCACGCTGTCGGGTGTCGACGCCACCCGCATGAAAGCGCTCGCGGCCCTGTTGCCATCGCTGAAGTAGCGGCGACGCATGCATCGCCCCTACAGCCCTGGGATCGCCGCCCCTGCACCCCAGGGTGGTGACCGGATTTCCTGATGGAGGCCAGGGGTGTCAACCCCTGGCTCACCGCTCCAGGAACCCGAGCATCAGGGCGTTGAGCTCGGCGCCGTGCGTGGCGTTCAGCCCGTGCGGCGCGCCCTTCACCACTTCCAGCTTCGCGCCGCGGATCATCGCCGCGGCGCGCGCACCGGACACCTCGAGCGGCACGATCTTGTCCGCGTCGCCGTGGATCACGAGCGTCGGGACGTCGAAGGCCGCGAGATCCCGACGGAAGTCCGTCCGGCCGAACGCGTCGATACAGTCCTGCGTTCCCACCGGCGACGCCACCCACGCGATCGACTTGCTGTACGCCACCACATCGTCACTCGGCGTACCGGAGCCCGGCGTCCAGTTGAAGAACGGCTTCATGAACGACTCGAGGAAGGCGACGCGATCCGACGTGACGCCGGCCTTCATCCCGTCGAACACGCTGCCGTCGACGCCCTCGGGGTTGTCGTCGGTCTTCAGCATGAACGGCGTCACGGCGCCGATGAGGATCGCGCCCCTGACGCGTGACGTTCCGTAGCGCCCGATGTAGCGCGCCACCTCGCCGCCGCCCATCGAGAACCCTGCAAGCGTCACGTCGCGCAGATCCAGCGCCGTGATCAGGTCGTTCAGATCCGACGCGAACGTGTCGTAGTCGAACCCACCCGTCGGGCGGCCCGACTCCCCGAACCCGCGCCTGTCGTAGGCGATGCACCGATGGCCCGCGGCCACGAGCGCGTTCACCTGCCCTTCCCACATGCGATGACTCAGCGGCCATCCGTGGACCAGGACGATGGGCGAGCCCTGTCCGCGATCCTCGTAGTGGATGGTGGTGGTGGGCGTGGCAGTGGTGGTGATGACTGGCATGGCGATACAGGCACCGTACCGCATCATCGCGCCATCGGTCGAGCACATGCACGGGACTCGACCAGCCTCCGGGCGAACGCTCTGAAGGCCCGACGGCCGATGCCCGACGGCCGATGGCCGACGGCCGACCGCCGATAGCCAATGGCCGACTCGATCGGAGTTACGCTGTGCGCACCGATGCCCCTGCAGGCACCTCTCGTGGTTCGCTTCGCCGTGATCGCCACTCTGGGCGTGGGCGTCGTTGCGGCTCAACCGCAGCCGCGGCCTTACACGGAGCCGCTCCGGCCGCGCATCCATTTCACGCCCGCGCGCCACTTCATGAACGACCCGAACGGGCTCGTGTACTACAAGGGCGAGTACCACCTCTTCTACCAGCACAACCCGCAGGGACCGACATGGGGACACATGTCGTGGGGACACGCCGTGAGTCGCGACCTGCTGCACTGGCAGCACCTGCCGCTGGCGCTGGCCGAAGAGGACGGCATCATGATCTTCTCCGGCAGTGCCGTGGTCGACCACCGCAACACGAGCGGCCTGTGTCGCGTGTCCGGCGGCGATCCCTCATGCCTCGTGGCCATCTATACGGGACACAGCCGCGACAAGCAGACGCAGAACCTCGCCGTCAGCCAGGATCGCGGACGTACGTGGCAGAAGTACGCCGGCAACCCCGTCATCGACATCGGCCTGCGCGAATTCCGCGATCCGAAGGTGTTCTGGCACGCCCCGACGGCGCGCTGGGTGATGGTGGTGGCGCTCCCCGATCAGCACAAGGTGCGGTTCTACGCGTCGCGCGATCTGAAGGCGTGGACGTTCCTGAGCGACTTCGGCCCGGCCGGCGCGACTGGTGGTGTGTGGGAGTGCCCCGACCTCATGCAGGTGCCCGTCGAGCACGATCCCACGCAGTCGCGCTGGGTGCTCGACGTGGACGTCAACCCCGGTGGTCCGCAGGGTGGTTCGGGTGGGCAGTACTTCGTCGGCGACTTCGACGGCACGCGCTTCGTGAGCGACACGCCGACATCAGCGGAGCCGCTCTGGGCCGATCACGGCAAGGACTTCTACGCGTCGATCTCGTTCTCGGATCTGCCGTCGCAGGACCGCGGCCCCATCTGGATGGGATGGATCAGCAACTGGCAGTACGCCAACGATGAGCCGACGATGACGTGGCGGGGCGCGCAGTCGATCCCGCGCCGCCTGCGGGTGCGGCGTACGCCTGACGGCTGGCGCCTTCTCCAGCAGCCGGCCGGAGGCCTCAGTACCTTGATGGCGAGCGATGCGCGGAAGCATCAGGAACTGCGCGGCACGCCACTCCCGCTGCCCCCCGGCGCCGACATCACCTTCGTTGTCACGGCGGCAGACACGGAGGACGTCGGGCTCCGCTTCAGCAACGACAACGGCGAAGAGGCGATCGTCGCGGTGAGCGCGGACCACAGGACGCTCTCGATCGACAGGCAGCGGTCGCGCCTCGGCGAGTCGCCGAAAGGCTACGCCGAGCGTCACACCGCCCCCCTGCGTCCGTTGGCCCAGATTCCGATTCGCGTGATCTTCGATGTCTCGGTCATCGAGGTCTTCGCCAACGAAGGCGAAACCGTCATGACCGACAGGGTCTATCCGACGCGCCAGTTCACCCGCGTGGAGTGGCTTGGCGGTCGTCGGCCCGCCAGCGGCGCCACCAGGCTCCTGGCTCTCGATTCGACGTGGTGATCTCGGCGTTTTGGCAACGGGTACGGTAATCTGGCGGGTGACATGTTCCGCAGGACCGACGACCTCCGCATCGCCCAGACCCGCCCGCTGCTGCCGCCTGCCATCCTGCTCGAAGAGCTCCCGATCTCGGAGGCCGCCTCGAACGTGGTCGCCAACACCCGGGCGGCCATCTCCGACGTGCTGGCCGGTCGCGACGGACGCCTCGTGGTGGTCGTTGGTCCCTGCTCGATTCACGACACCCGCGCCGCCCTCGATTATGCGAAGCGACTCCTGCCCGTCGCCGAACGCTACAAGGACCAGCTCATCATGGTGATGCGCTGCTACTTCGAGAAGCCGCGGACGTCGGTCGGCTGGAAGGGCCTCGTCAACGATCCCGACCTCGACGAGAGCTACCACATCAACAAGGGGATTCGCCTCGCGCGCCGCCTCCTGCTCGACGTGAACGAGCTCGGCCTGCCGACGGCGTGCGAGTTCCTCGACACGCAGCTGCCGCAGCACATCGCCGATCTGACCTCATGGGTCGCGATCGGCGCGCGCACCACGGAGAGCCAGGTCCACCGCGAGCTCGCGTCGGGCCTCTCGATGCCCGTGGGATTCAAGAACGGCACCGACGGCAGCGCGCAGGTGGCCGTCGACGCCGTGCTCTCGGCGCGCTCGCCGCACCTGTTCCCGTCGGTCACCAAGCAGGGTGTGTCGGCGATCTTCCAGACCACCGGCAACGACACGGGCCACGTCATCCTTCGCGGCGGCACGCGCACGGGACCGAACTACGACGCGGCAGCGGTGCGCGACCTGTGCGATCGGCTCAGGGCCAACGACCTGCCCGAACGCGTGATGATCGACTGCTCGCACGGCAACAGCCGGAAGGACCATCGCC
>CAYRAE010000287.1:0-5314 GCA_964422175.1 uncultured Luteitalea sp.
GATGAACGGCTCGAAGCGGTGAGGCAGGCGTGTCTCGAGGCGGCCATCGCTGCCTATGAGGACGCCGGCATCCGCGGACTCTGCGCCGAGGGGCGCTGGGAGTGCGCGCTCGACGCCATCCGCTCGATGGACCTCACGTCTGCCGCCAATGAACCCGTTGGCGATGAATGACGAGCCGGGACTAGTGCATACCAGCTAGTCTCTCGACGATTTGAGGCTAGCTCCACCGGAATCGTCAGCCAGTTGTCACTGTTCGCGCCCGCATGCCGTACATTCGATAGCTTGATTCGATCGACCTTCCGCCCTGTCCTCAGGCCATGGCGCCTGATGCTCGTGATTGTTGCCGTGTGCATCGGCCTCCGCGTCCATACGACCGCGGCAGTGCAGGACGCCGGGCAAGGACCCGTCGTGCTGCGGATCGTCATCGTGCCGTCGGAAAGCGAGGCACAGCGTCTGCTCGCCCGGGCGAAAGCCGGCGAGGACTTCGCGACGATGGCCCGCGAGCATTCGGTCGACCCATCAGCCCCCGATGGCGGGTTGCTGGGCTCGATCGACCCGGCGCAGCTCCGCCCGGAACTACGCGACGCGCTGCGCGGTGTCGGACCGGGCCAGGTCACCTCCGTGGTGGCGGTGCCCGCCGGCTTCGCGATCCTGCAGGTCGTGTCGCACGACGCAGCAGTCGGCGCCAGACCCGACCCCACCAACCCCGGGCTGACGGCGTCGGGAAGCGTGAAGTACGTGCTCAACATCTCGGGCTTCGGCGAAGTGCTGGCCGGGCAGGATGTCATGCCGAAAGCCGACGGGTGGAACACGCTGCCGAGCAGCATCTGCCAGACGCGCCGCGATGCCGTGGACAGCCTCACGCGCCGGTACGAAGAACTGCTGGGGCCTGGTGGCGCGGCCGTGACGATGCCGCCGCCGCGTGTGCTCCAGCTGCACTTCGGGCTCGGACAGACTTACGCGTACAGCGGCCGGATGGAGGCGGTCATCGACCAGTTCTCGAAGGCGCTCGCGCTGGTGGTCACGCACGCGTCACCGTCCGATCCCACGGCAGTCCAGATCGAGGAAGCACTCGGCATCGCGTGGTTGCGCAAGGCGGAGATGGACAACAGCGTGCAGGAGCACGCCGACGATCGCTGCCTGCTGACGCCGAAGGGCCTGGCGCCGTACGCGGACACCACGGCGGCGCGCAAGGCGATCGAGCACTTCCTCCGCTATCTGTCGCACAGGCCCGACGAGCTCGAAGTGAAGTGGATGCTCAACATCGCCTACATGGCGGTGGGCGGCTATCCGAACGAGGTGCCGCCGGCGCACCTGATCCCGCCGTCCACGTTCGAATCCGCCGAAGATATCGGCCGTTTCACCGACGTGGCGAGAGAGGTGGGGCTGCACTCCGTGGCGACGTCCGGGTCGTCGCTCGTCGACGACTTCGACAACGATGGTCGGCTCGACTTCATCACCTCGAGCTCCGACCCCTGCTCGCAGATGAAATCGTTCCGTCGGCTGCCCGACGGTACGTTCGCAGACGTCACGTCCTCGTCGGGCCTCGTCGGACAGCTCGGGGGCCTCAACGCGGTACACGCCGACTACGACAACGACGGCTGCGTGGACATCCTGGTGTTGCGCGGCGGATGGGACCGCCCGCAGCGCAAGTCCCTGCTGCGCAACGACTGCAAGGGTGGCTTCACCGACGTCACGGTGGCGGCGGGCCTCGACGGGCCGCTCACCGCCACGCAGGCGGGCGTGTGGACCGACATCGACAACGACGGGCTGCTCGACATCTTCGTCGGCCAGGAGGGCGGCGAGGCACAGCTCTACCTGAACAAGGGCGACGGCACGTTCCGCGAGATCGGGAAGGCGGCGGGCCTGACGCACGCGGCCTTCACCAAGGGCGTGGCCGCCTTCGATTTCGACAACGACGGCTGGCAGGATCTGTACGCGTCCAATCTCACAGGCGAGAGCTTCCTCTATCGCAACAATCGCAATCGCACGTTCACGGAGGTGGCGCAGGCCGCCGGCGCGCCGGGCTCGCTGAAAGCGTTCGCGTCGTGGGCGTTCGACTACGACAACGATGGCTGGCAGGACCTGTTCGTCACCAGCTACTACACTTCCGTCGTCGAGTCCGCACGCACGTATCTCGGCCTGCCTCCGAACGGCACCACGCTGAAGCTCTATCGCAACAAGGGCGACGGCACCTTCGCCGACGTGTCGAAGGAGGTCGGACTCGACAAGGTGTTCATGCCGATGGGCTCCAACTTCGGCGACATCGACAACGACGGCTGGCTCGACATCTACCTCGGGACCGGCAATCCCTCCTTCGGCGCGCTCACGCCGAGCTCGCTGCTGCGCAACAAGGACGGCAAGCGCTTCGTGGACGTGACGTTCTCATCGGGGACCGGTGAACTGCACAAGGGCCACGGTGTGTCGTTCGCGGATCTCGACAATGACGGCGACCAGGACATCGTCTTCGAAGTGGGCGGCGCGGTGCCGGGCGACTCGCATGCCGTGCGCCTGTTCCGCAACCCGGGCCACGGCAACGACTGGATTGCGTTGAAGCTGGTGGGGGTCAAGAGCAACCGCAGCGCGATCGGCGCGCGGATCGCCGTGACGGCCGAAGGGCCCGCCGGCCAGCGCGTGCTGCATCGCACGGTGACCACGGGCGGATCGTTCGGAGGATCACCGCTCATGCAACACGTCGGGCTCGGCAAGGCCGACCGCATCGTGCATGTGGACGTGTGGTGGCCGTCGACGAACACGCGTCAGCGCTTCACGGACCTGAAGAAGAACCAGACGTTCGAGATCACGGAGTTCGCGCCTGTCGCGAAACCGCTCGCGCGTCCCGCACTCCCACTGGGGAAGGTGACGTCCCGTGCCGGCAATGCCACGCAGTAGAACGCTCGGGCTCCTCGTCGCCGCAGCATGCATCGTCGGTGGTGTGCCTCTTGCCGCGCAGGAGCCGGCGACGGCGCGTCACGACGTCACCGGTCTGGTGATCGAGGTCCACCCGACGCGCGAACAGGTCGTCGTGTCGCACGAGGACATCGAGGGTGTGATGCCGGCGATGACCATGCCGTTCGAGGTGCTCGACCCGAAGGTGCTCGACGGCGTGCAGCCCGGCATGCGCATCGCCTTCACGCTCGTGATGACCCCTGACTCGTCGCATGCCGAGGGCGTCAGGATCCTGCAGTACCGCACCGCGGAGCAGGATCCGTTCACGGCCAACAGGCTCTCGGTGCTCTCCGAAATCATCACCGGTCAGGCGCGCGGCGGCATCGCCGTCGGGACGGCGGTTCCGGATTTCTCGTTGATCGACCACAAGCGGCGCGCGGTGAAGCTGTCCGATCTGCGCGGCCGCGTCGTCGCGATCAACTTCATCTACACGAGTTGCACGCAGCCACAGTTCTGCTTCCGCGTCGCCAACCAGTTCGGCGCGCAGCAGCGACGGTTCAGCGCCGAACTCGGGAGTGATCTCGTCTTCCTGACGATCACGTTCGATCCCGTGCGCGACACGCCGGAAGTCCTCGCGTCCTACTCCAGGACCGCCCTGCGCGCGGACACCGACGCCTGGCACTTCCTCACCGGCGATCCGGCGGAGGTGCGCCGCGTGTGCGACACCTTCGGTGTCGACTACTTCCTCGACGAAGGGTTCATGAACCATTCGTCGAGGACCGCTGTGATCGATCGGCAGGGCGTGCTCGCCGCCAACATCGAGGGGAATCAGTTCACGTCGCGCCAGCTCGGAGACCTGCTCCAGAGCGTGCTGCGCCGCTGACGCGTCAGGCGGCGTCGCGCGTGCCTCGGATCACGTGGCGACGGACCAGGCGGAGCGGGCGCCGCCACGTCAGCGACAGTGCCGACGGCGGCCACTCGCCGCGGCTGGCATCGCCCGAGGCCGGCACACGCCACAAGGCCCACGCATGGCGGGCGACATCGATCCAGCCGTCCCTGCTGCGGAAGTGATCGCCCAGCCAGTCGGCGAAGGGCGGCCTGAATCGTCCGCGTTCGATCCGCGCCACGACGGCATGCGCGGCCCGCTCGGCGCGCGCGCCGGGGCGCCATGGCACCGGCGTGTCGAACAGGGCGTGACTGATCCCGAGCGCGGCTTCCACGGCCGTGACACACCGCAACTCGCCGGCCAGTGCGCGCGTGCGCGCCCAGTCGATGTCGTCGCGCGTCGCGAGCGCGGCGATGTCGGCAATCCACGACAGCCGTTCCCATCCATGGCAGAAGCCGTGGACGGCGAGGTGCGGGACGGTGTCTTCCCACGACGGCATCGGCACGCGGCAACTGCCGAGCCGCGCGTCACGACGGTCGTGCCACAACGCCGGGAACGGTCGACTGCGCCCCATCAGGGGGCCCGTGAGTCGCGTGTGCAGTTCGACGACCCTGCCGCGCGCGTCAGTGAACGCGAACTCATGGTGCAGCGACGCCCATCGCGTGAACTCGTCGGGTCCGCCGTCCTGCCAGGGATGACCCGGTACGAAGCCGAGATCGCGCAGCGTTCCGACGAGGATGCCGGCGTGAGCAGGCGAGACCAGCACGTCGAGATCGACGGAGTGGCGCCTCGCCAGATCTCCGTACAGCGCCATCGAGAGGGCAACGCCCTTCAGGGCCATCAGCGGAACACCGGTGCGCTCGGCCTCCTGCACCAGCGTTGTCAGCAGCGCCCCTTGTGTCAGCGCCCGGCTCACGGCGTCGGCACGCAGGCGCGCGATCCGATCGCGTACGTCAGCCGACCACGCGTCGGCGACCGCCACGTCGTGTGCCCACGACAACAACCCCTGTGTGTACAGCGTCCGCACGACGCGATCGTCAGCGTCCCCGGCCGCAGGGGCCGGGCTTGTCCGGCCCGTGATGAGTCCTGCCGGGCCCGCAACGTTGCCCGTCGCGAGTGCGACCAGCCGCCGGGCGATGCGGTCAGCCACGCGATACTCCTGCCGGATGCAGCGCCCGGTAGTCATCCGATGAAGCGTCGAGCGATCGGCCGTCGATCTCGACCCACGCGTGCGCGGCAAACCCCGCGGCGTCGTGGCGGGCGCCGTAGCGCACCTCGGATGCTTGTCCCTGCCAGGCCAGCAGGATCTGCGTGGCGAGCGCGCGTGTGAGACAGGAGGCTGACGGAATGAAGCGGGCGATGCGATGGACGCGCCCGGCGACGTGCGTGGGCGTCTCACGTACGGTGCCGAACCGCCATGTGCGCACCCGTGTGACGAGGCGCTCGACGCGCGTGAAGGGCAGCGTCCACAGGCACACGCGAATCACGGCGACGACAGCCGCGGCGATCGCGAGGCGCCAGGGACGCGACAGCATGATC
>CAYRAE010000288.1:0-5313 GCA_964422175.1 uncultured Luteitalea sp.
CGCGCGGTCCTGCGCCCGGAGACGGCCAGTTCGCCGATGGCCGAGAGCAGCGGGACGTGGCACTCGGCGAGATTGGCGGGCTCGGCGGGCCAGTAGTTCATCGGCGTGTTGATGTTGAGCGTGTGGTTCGAGCTCCACGGCGGACGCACGTGATCGTTCCAGAGTCCCTGGAGGTTCGCCGGCTCCGTGCCTTCGCGGCTGCTCGCGATGAGCAGGTACCGGCCGTACTGTACGAGGAGCGCGACGAGCGACGGATCAGCGGCACCGCGCGTGTGCAGGCGGACGTCGGTGGGCACCTCGGTCGCGGATGCGCGCGGCGCGGCGTCGCCGGCAGACGCGTCAGCAGGTGCTGACATGTGCAGCGAGAACCGCGACATGAGCGCCGCGTGGTCGGCCACGTGCCTGGCATCGATGTCGGCCCACGTACGTCGAGCTGCGGCGTCGACCGCCACCAGGGTCGCCTGCGCGGCATCGCGTCCGTCGCGCACGGGATCGCGCCACGGACCGTTGAAGCTCGTCGCCACGGCGACGAGCAGCGTGGCTGTCGTCGCGTCACTGATCCGTAACGCGTCCTGTTCGGCGGCCACCGTGCCATCGGTCAGCACGCGCACGCGGATCTGGAAGCGCATGCCGCGGTCGTCGGCGTAGCGTACGGGATCGGCGCGATCGTAGTAGTTCGGATCCACGTGCGCCGGCGCCCGCCCGTCGAGCACGAGGTCGGTACCGTCGACGCCGGTGCGTCCGCGCAGCAGCGTGTCGAGACGCACGGAGAACCGCAGCTGGCGGGGCGCGCTGCACGTGTAGTGCGCGGCGATGATCTGATCGGGATGACTGGCCACGTACGTGCGCGCGAACCGTGTGTCGCCCAATCGGTAATCAACCGTTGCGCGTGCTGTCGCGAGATCGAGCGTGCGGCGATAGCCCGCAGACACGTCGCCATGCTCGAACGTCACGTGGACGTCGCCGGCGGGCATGTACGACTGCGTGTACGGCCCCATCATGCGCTTCGACACGGCATCGGCGTCGGCGAACCGTCCGGCCGCGATCAGGCGGCGGATCTCGGGAAGCGCGTCGCGCGCGCCCGGGTTGTCCCAGTCGCTCGGACCTCCCGACCACAACGTGTCGTCGTTCAGTTGCAGGCGTTCGAGACCCACGCCGCCGAACACCATCGCACCGAGGCGTCCGTTGCCGATGGGCAGCGCTTCGATCCACTGGCGCGCGGCGCGCGGGTACCACAGGACGAGCGGATTCTCGCCGCGTCCTGCCTGCGCGACGGAGGTCGTCTGGCCCGAGGCGTGCGCCAACGGTGCCATCGCCGCGACGGCCGTCATCGCTTCCAGGAACGTTCGGCGATTCATCGCGTGTCAGCGCGCCGACGAGACGAGTCGTGCGCCAGCCGCCTGCACCTTGCGTATCGCCGTCACGATGTCGCGCATGTCCTCCTGCGACCCCAGCAGCATCGTCTGCGTGAGCCACACGGCCTGGTCGCAGAGCGCGTCGTTGCGCGGGCACGCGGCATTGCGCTCGGCAAGCGACGCGAGGGCAGCCTTGCCGTAGACGCGCTCGTATCCGCGTGACGCCAGGGCGTGTACCACGTTCGGATCGCGATAGAGCGGTCGATAGCCGCTCGAGGCTGGGACACCTTCGGCGCGGAGGGCCTTCAAGAACGCCTCGCGCGACAGCCCGCCGAAGCCCGCCGGGTCGTAGCGGAACATGAAGAGGTGCCACGCGCTGCGTGTCACGCCCGGATACAGCCGCTGCGGCGTGATGCCGTCGATGGCGCCCAGTTCTTTGGTCAGCCAGGCGGCGTTGGCGTCACGTCTGGACTGCTGCGCTTCGAGTCGCGTCATCTGCGCGGTGAGCAGCGCGGCCTGGAAATCCGTGAGTCGGACGTTGTTGCCCACGCCCCGACTCGTCTCGGCGGTTCCAGGCAGGGCTGCGTTGGCGCTGTGGTAGGCGTACGCACGCTCGTACAGGCGACGGTCGCTGGTGATGAGCGCGCCGCCCTCACCGGAATTCAGGTTCTTGCTGGCCTGGAAGCTGAAGGCGCCGCACGTGCCGAGGCTGCCCACTTTCCGGCCGCGCCATTCCGCCAGGTGCGCCTGACATGCGTCCTCGACGATGGGGACGTTCCGATCGCGACCTGTGGCGATGATGGTGTCGAGATCGGCGGGCGTGCCGCCGACGTGCACGGGCACGATCGCGCGCGTCGCCGGCGTGACGGCCGCCGCGATGCGCGTCGCGTCGATCTGGAACGTCTCGATGTCCGTGTCGACGAAGACCGGGAGCGCGTGCCGCTGGAGGATGACGTTGACGGTGGCGATGAACGTGTACGGCGAGAGAATGACCTCGTCGCCGGGGCCGATGTCCAGCGCGGTCAGCGCCGTCAGCAGCGCGCTCGTGCCGTTGGCCACGGCCAGGCAGTGCGCGGCTCCCGTGAGAGACGCGTAAGCCGACTCGAACCCGTCAACGCGGCTGTTCCGGTTCCACCTGCCGCTCTCGAGCACGTCTCGCAGGGCCGTGGCCTCCGTCGCGTCGCTCACGGGCCACGACGGGAACGGTGCCGTCCGCACCGGCGTCCCACCGAGCAGCGCAGGTTCACCCGTCGTCCGCGCAAAGACGGTGGGGGCGGCCGCACCAGCCGGCCGCGGTACTGACGCCACAGCCGTGGTCACCGCCGCCGTCACGAGGAAGTCACGGCGCGAGACACCTCGCGCAGTCGTCCGATCGTCGCTCGTCATCACCCCTCCATGGCAGTCGTGCCGCACGCAGTCTACTGCGGCGGCGCGGTGGCGTCAGCGAGGGGCGTGCCTTCCGGGCGCGTCGGGCGATCAGGCAGGCGCGTACGTCAGTCTGAGCACGTCCGCGCCAATCCTGTCACTGGTCACGAGGCGGAGTGGCGGGCGTGGGCCGGCGAAGTAGGGTGTGCCGTGCCCGAGGACGACGGGGTGCAGGTAGATGCGATACTCGTCGATCAGGCCGAGTTCGGTCAGGCTGTGGGCCAGCCCCGGGCCAGCCACTTCGATCTCCCCGTCGCGCTCGGCCTTCAGCGCGCGGATCGCGCCCTCGAGGTCATCGCCGATGAGCGTCGCGTTGGGGCCGACCGACGTCAGCGAGCGCGAGACGACCCATTTGGTCTGCGTCCGCCACGCGTGCGCGAACGCGCGTTCGTCGGCGCTCCATTCAGGATGGTCATCGTCCCAATAGCGCATGATCTCGTACATGCGCCTGCCGTAGACACTGCCGGCTTGCCCCCGCGCCTCCTCGATGAAGTGGCGAAAGAGCGTGCGGTCGGGCGCAAACGCGGTGTGGTCGACGTAGCCGTCCAGCGACTGGTTCATCCCGAACACGAGCGTGGCCATGGTCGACAGATCTTGTACCGCAATCGCCGCGGCCCTGCGCTGAGGGTCTATGTCTGGAATGCAGCCTTCGCGAGAAACTGCCGGAAGTACTGCTCCAGCATGTCACGTACCCGACGGAACGCCTCGAGACGCGTTTCGTCGTCTCCTGCGATCTCTGCGGGATCCGGGAAGCTCTCGTGAATGCGCTCGGCGTCTCCAAAGAACACCGGACAGCTCTCTCGTGCGTTGTCGCAGACGGTGAAGACGACGTCGAAGCGCTGCCCATCGAACTCGTCGACGTGCTTCGAGCGGTGCCGGGAGATGTCGATACCACGCTCCTGCATGACGGCGATGGCTTCCGGGCGAACGACGCTCGGATGGGTGCCGGCGGAGTGCACCTCGAAGCGTCCTTCGCCAAGCGCGCGCAACAGGCCCTCGGCCATCTGGCTGCGGGCGGAGTTTCCGGTGCACAAGATGAGGGCGCGCTGCCTCATCTCAGTTGCAGCAACCAGGCGGGCAGCACGCCGCGACAACCGGCTTCACCGCGCGAACGAATCCGCTGATGAAGGTACCGTCGATTTCCCTGGCCAGCGCCTCTGCATCGAGTCCCTCGCTGGCGAGAAAGGCACGCGCGTCCTCGAAGCTGTATTCGCGCGTGGCCTCGATGTCGATGCCTTCGAACCCGACCGCCTTCAACCTGGCGATGTACTCCTGGTCGCCAAGCGCACCAGCAACGCAGCCGACCCACAACTCCATGCTCTTGCGAATCCGCTCGGGGACCGCGCCTCGAACGACGACGTCCGAGACCGCGAATCGTCCGCCAGGCCTGAGCACCCGGAACGCTTCCGCGAGCACGCGGTCCTTGTCGCCCGAGAGATTGATGACGCAGTTCGAGATGATGACGTCGACCGAGTTGTCGGGCAGCGGGATGTTCTCGATCTCGCCTTTGAGGAACTCCACGTTCTCGAGCCCACTCTTCTTCTTGTTTTCCTCGGCCACGGCGAGCATCTCGTCGGTCATGTCCAGACCGAACGCCTTGCCTGTGGGGCCAACGCGCCGAGCCGACAGAAGCACGTCGATTCCACCGCCCGAGCCGAGATCGAGCACGGTCTCACCCGGCTTCAGTTCGGCCAAAGCAGTCGGGTTCCCGCAGCCGAGCGATGCCTTGAGGGCCAGTTCAGGGATCTCGCCTTCCTGGCTCGCGTCGTAGAGGTTCGACGTGATCGGGTCGGCGCAATCGGCTCCGCCAGCGCCGCCGCAGCACGAGTTCGTGGTGCCGGTCCTGGCGCGCAGCGCGGCCTGGCCGTACTTCTCCTTGACGACGTCCGTGACACCTGTGCTCATGTCCCTCTCCTTGCTTCAGCGCTACTGAATGTCGCCCTCACGCCGCGTTGATGTTGTCGTGCTCACCTGCACACGGCGGCGATGCGCGTCGGCTCGACGGCCTTGTTTCTGGTGCAGCACTCCGCATAGAGGAAGCCAAGCAATTCCTCGAGAGCGGCGGTGTTCGCTCGATAGCGGATGAACGCCTTCTCGCGCTCCGCTGAGACCAGACCGTCGTTCTTCAGCTTCTCCAGGTGATGTGAGAGTGTTGAGCCACTCACCCCGGTCTCGGCTTGAATCTCACCGACGACGAGCCCCTCCGGATGCGCAGAGAGCAGAAGCCGAACGATGCGCAGGCGCGGCTCGGCGCCCAGCGCAGCAAACATGTCGGCAAAGCGCGTGACCTCGTTGTCGGCGATGATCATGACGACATTTCTACAATTGTAGAAATGTAGTCGTCAAGCGGAATGTGGCCGGCAGGATTCGAGCCCGGCCCGCGTCACCCATGTGACCGGAATGGACCACGGCGACATGGTGCGCCCGGCAGGGCAGGATTCGAACCCGGTGGCGAGCCGGAGGCGGAGCCACGGGTCTGAGGCCGGCCGTGGCGCAACCGTGTCGCCGACGGCGACATGGTACGCCCGGCAGG
>CAYRAE010000289.1:0-5301 GCA_964422175.1 uncultured Luteitalea sp.
GGTGGCACGCCGGCGTCGCGCGACGCGCACGTACGCGATCTTCACCGGCCTCCTCGCCGCCGCCATCGTCATCACACCGCTGGTCGGGTCGACCGTGCTGAACCTGCGCGACGTGATCGATCGGTCGCTGCCGTTTGCCGACAACCTCGACGCGCAGATCTTCTTCATCGCCCGCCTCCCGCGCGTGCTCGCCGCGGGCCTCGTCGGCGCGACGCTCGCGGTGGCGGGCGTGGTGACGCAGGCGCTGCTGCGCAACCCGCTCGCCACGCCGTTCACGCTCGGCGTCTCGTCGGGGTCGGCGCTGGGCGCCATGCTGGCCCTCACGTTCATGCCGGCATGGGCTGTCGCGGGCCTCACAGCGGTGCCCCTCGCAAGTCTGGCCGGATCGATCGGCGCCGTGGCGATCGTGTACGCCCTCGCACAGGTGCGGCATCGCGGGTTCTCCACCGACGTCCTGCTGCTCGCCGGCGTCACGCTCAACGCGTTCTTCTCCGCGCTGATCCTCCTCGTGCAGTACCTCTCGGATTTCACGCAGGCCATGCGCACGATGCGGTGGCTGATGGGCGACCTCGACGTGGCCGGCTACAGTCCGCTCGCCGTGGCGGCCGTATTGCTGGTGCCTGCCGCGATCGCGTTCGCGTGGCTGCCTCGCAGCCTCAACGCGCTGGCGCTCGGCGCGGAGCAGGCCGGCGCGCGCGGCGTGCCCGTGGTGGTGGTGCAGCGGCTGGCGTTCTTCGCGGCGTCGATCGCCACGGGGGTGGCCGTGGCGATCGCGGGTCCCATCGGATTCGTGGGCATCATCGTGCCGCACCTCGTCCGCTTGCTCGTCGGCGCGGATCATCGCATCGTGATGCCGGCGTCGGCGTTGTTCGGCGCGGCGTTCCTCATGGCGTGCGATGCGATCGCGCGGGTCGTCCTCGCGCCCGTCGAACTGCCCGTCGGTGTCGTCACCGCCGTGCTCGGCGCACCGTTCTTCCTCTGGTTGCTGATTCGCAGGCCATGACTCGACGCACGCTGATCGCGCTCCTTGTCGTCCTCACGCTCTCGGGCGCCTGCCGTCCGCGCGAGCGCGCCGCCACAGCGGACGCCATCGTTGGTCCGCGCGTGGTCTCGCTGGTGCCGTCGGTCACGGAGATGCTGTTCGCCGTCGGCGCGGGACCGCAGGTGGTCGGCGTGAGCAGCTTCGACAAGGTGCCCGCGGAGGTCGCGTCGCGGCCGCGAGTGGGCGCGCTCCTCGATCCGGACGTCGAGCGCATCCTGTCCCTGAAGCCCGACCTCGTCGTGACGTACGGCTCGCAGGAGACGCTGCACGAACAGCTGGCACGCGCCGGCATCGCCGCGTTCGTGTACCGCCATGGCGACATCGGTGCGACGCTCGAGACGTTCGAGGCCATCGGCGTGCAGACGGGGCATGCCGAAGCGGGTCGGCAGGCCGCGCAACTGCTGCGCGCGCGGCTGATCTCCGTGCGCTCGCGCGTCGAAGGGCAGCCCCGGCCGAAAGTCCTGCTGGTGTTCGGACGCGAACCAGGCACGATCCGGCACGTGTGGGCGAGTGGCGGCGCGGGCTTCCTCCATGAACTGCTCGACGTCGTGGGAGCCGACAACGTCTTCGCGGACGTCGACCGCGAGAACGTGCAGGCCACCACCGAACTGCTGCTGACACGCGCCCCGGACGTGATCGTCGAGTTGCGTGCCGAGGCACGGCCGCCAGAATCCCCGTCGCCGTGGCTGGCATTGCCCGGCATTCCCGCTGTGAAATCAGGCCGGATTCTCACGTTCGACGGCGATCACTTCGTGCAGCCGGGCCCCCGGCTCGCCGAGGCCGCCGAGGCGCTGGCGAGAGCCCTGCACCCGTCGGCATGGTGATCCGAGGTGGTATACCTAGCTGATGCAGTTGGCCGGCATGCCCAGGCCGTCGCGTGAGGTCCGCCTCCTCGTCGCCACCATCGTCGTCTCTGTCGCCGTGTTGCTCGTGCTGTCACGGTTCCGGTTCCCTGCTTCATCTGCGGAGGCGCGCGACAGCAGCGCCACGCAACCACTCGCACGCCTGGCCGCACGTGCGGCATTCGACGATCTCTCCCTGACGGTCAGGGAACTCCAGACACGTGTGGCCGGATCGCTCGTCGTCGTGCAGATCGCACCGGACGTCACGGCCGATCGCGCCAGCGTGCCCGGAACGCGGAGATTCGCTGCCGCCCTGCGCGTCAGAGACGATGCGGCCATGGTGATGAGCGGCGAGGGCATGTCCGTGGAGGCGGTGGTCGGTGTGCCGGGTCCTGTCGCGGTCCTCGCCAGCGATCCCGTGCGCGGCATCACCGTGGTGCGCATACCGGCGGCGCCGGCGCCCGTGATGCAGGTACGAGAGAGCGGACAGCCCGTGCCCGCGCCCGAGTACATGGCCGTGGTCGAAGCGAGTGCCGGCGGAGCGGGTCTGCGACCGGTGTTCGTGAGCCGCAGCGACGCCGTGAGCGATCCGCGATGGGACAGTCCGTTGTTGGCCATCGGCCGAAGCGTCGGTGCCGACGCCGGCGCACCCGTGTTCGCGCTCGATGGACGTCTTGCCGGCGTGCTGACGCCCGGAGACGATGTGCCGCTCCTCGTGCCGGCGGCGGTGCTGCTGGATCGCGCGCATCAGTTGCTGCGTACCGGGGCGCCCGTCACGGGTGACGTCGGCATCGTGACGCACGACCTCGACGCGCGACTGGCCAGCGCCATTGGCGTGACGAGCGGTGCGGCGATCGTCTCGGTCGATGCCGGTGGTCCCGCGGCGTCGGCGTTCGGGCCTGGCGACGTGGTGACAGCCATCAACAATCAACCGATCGTCGACGCACGTGCCTTCCGCCAGCGCGTCTCGCGTACGGCGCCTGGCACGACGCTCACCATGAGGGTGAGACGCGACGGTGACTACGTGTCCCAGGCTGTCGTCGTGCGGGCCCTCCCCAGTGCGTCGGCCACGGCAGGAGCCGCGCCTGACCGCAGCGGCCTGCCGCTGGGTCTCACGTTGCGTGCGACGCCTCGCGTCGGGTCCACCATCGTCTCCGTGCAACCCGATTCGGCGGCGGCGCGCGGCGGCCTCGTCGCCGGCGATCGCATCGTGGCGATCGGCCGTACGCCTGCGCCGCAGCCCGGCGACGTGACGGCGGCGTTCGCGGCGCTCGCACCGCGCGCGGCACTCGTGCTGTCAGTCGAACACGACGCCCGCACGCGCCTCGTGGCCGTGGTCCGATGAGCCGGCGCGACGACTGGCGTGAAGTCGGCGGTCTCGACGCGATCGATGCCGCCCTGCCGACGCCAACAGCGCCTGCCCTGCCCTGGCTGCGGCCCTTGCGCACGCGCGCGATGCTCGGCATGACGCCGGTCGTGGCGCCCGCCGTACTCTTCGTGCCCGTTGGCGTGGCGCTCGGCCCGTCGTTCGGCAACGTGCTCAGCGCACCGGTGCTCGGATCCCTCGACGCCGTCGTCACGATCGCGCTGGCGGTGCTCGGCATCTTCGCTGGCCTTGCGCTCGATCTGCGCGAGCGACAGGATCGACGGCTGTTCGCGGCGGCCAGCGTCGAAGCGCTCGTCACGATGGGCGTCGTGGCGGGCGCCTTCCTGTTCCTGCTGCGCGCCTGGGAGTTGCCGATCGCCCTCCCGTCGGGCCTGCTCGCGCTCACGCTGGGCCTGTGCGCGTCGGTGTCGTCGGCGGGCGGCGCCGAGGAGTCGTCGCCGACGCACGGCATGGCCGTGCGAATCGCGGACCTGGACGATGTGGTGCCGATCGTCGTGAGCGGCGTGGTCGTCGTGATCCTGGGCAGTGCGGCTCCGATGCCGCTGTGGACGGCGCTGACGTGGCTGTTGCGCACGCTGCTGCTCGGCGCCGCCGTCGGCACGGCAGGCTGGCTGCTGTTCGAGCGCGCGCACTCGCAGGCCGAGCGCAACCTGTTCATCGCGGGATCGGCCGCGTTGATCGGCGGCACGTCGGCGTTCCTCGGACTCTCTCCGCTGCTGGCGGGCCTGCTGGCCGGACTCCTCTGGGTCTGGCTGCCTGGCCACGCCGATCGCGTGGTGCGCAAGGATCTGCAGCGCGTGCAGCATCCGCTCATCGTGGTGCTGCTGCTCGTCGCGGGCGCGTCCTGTCAGGCCTCGGTGCTGGCGGTGTGGATCGCGGCGCCACTCGTGCTCTTCAGACTCACCGGGAAGCTGATCGGCGGGTGGCTGGCGATGCGCGTGCAGGGCCTCGTCACGGCGAGTGAGCTCGGTCTGCAGCTCACGGCGCCGGGGCTGCTCGGTATCGCCGTGGCGCTTCACCTGGCTCAGGCCGTTCGCACCCCGGCGGCGGTCACGCTGCTCACGGCTGTCGTCATCGCCACCCTCGCGTCGGAAGCGCTGTCGCTCATCCTGCGCCCGACGGACGATCGCTGATGCGCCTGCTCGCGCTCGTCATCATCCTCGCGACGGCCTGGCTCGTCACGGGAACGCCAGCCGCGGGAGACGCCGTCGCCGGTGCGGGTGCCGGCACGGCGCTCGCGATCGGCTTCGCGCTGATCGCCGCCTCGTTGACGGGCGAGCTGTTCGAGCGCTTCAGACTCCCGCGGATCTCCGGCTACCTGTTCTTCGGCGTCGCGTGCGGTCCGTACGCGGGAGCCATCCTCACGCCCGTGATGGCGCGCGAGCTCCAGGTGATCAACGGCCTGGCGATCGCGCTCATCGCACTCATCGCCGGCCTCGAGATCAACTTCGTCAGACTGCGTCCCCAGCTGCGCGCGATGCTGACCATGGGCGGCGTGATGCTGGTGCTGATGTGGACGGCCCTGTCGCTCCTGTTCTTCATGACGTGGCCGTGGCTGCCGATCGCGCCTGACGTCGGCGGCGTGGCGCGCGCGGCGATGTCGGCACTCGCGGCAACGGTGGCCGTCAGCTTCTCGCCCACGGTCAGCATCGCGGTGATCACGGAGAGCCGCGCGCGAGGCCCGCTCACCGAGCTCGTGCTGGCGCTGGTGGTGCTGGCCGACCTGATGCTGATCCTGCTCTTCACGCTGTCGATGGAGGGCGTGCGGTTTGCCGTCGGCGGCGCGCAGAGCGGGCACGGCATCCTGTCGGGCCTGGCGTGGGAGATCTTCGGATCCTTCGCATTCGGCGGCATCGTCGGCGCGTGCTTCGCGTTCTACCTGCGATACATCGGCCGAGAGGTGACGGTGGTGCTGCTCGGCGTGGCGGTGGTGCTGAGCCTCGTCGGCGCCTCGCTGCACTTCGAGCCACTGCTGGCGGCGTTGGCCGCCGGCCTCGTCGTGGAGAACATGGCGCCGCCGGAGGGCGATG
>CAYRAE010000290.1:0-5288 GCA_964422175.1 uncultured Luteitalea sp.
TGATGATCACCACGCCGTTCATCCGCGACTGCGTGGCCGACAAGGACAAGACGCATCTGATCCACGGGGCCATCGCCGCCGGCACGTCGCAGTACGGCATGCAGACGTTCGACCAGCATCTGTTCTTCATGTACGCGCGCGGCCAGATCACGTACGACGATGCGATGCGCTACGCGTCGAACAAGGACGAGTTCAAGCTGAAAGTCCAGGGCGTGTCGACGACGTCCGACATGGCCCGTGACGAGATGCTGCAGGCGGCGATGAGCAGCACGGCTGCCGTGCCGGAAGTCACGCGGTTCGGGGGATAGGCCGAGCTCGCCTCGGGGCACGGGCGCGCACTATAGTGGTGCCCCTGATGGCACCGAACCTCCTGTCCTATCTTCAGCAACAAGTGTCGGGCGAGGCCCTCTCGCACCTGTCGTCGTTTCTCGGAGAATCCGCCGACGTCACCAGCCGCGCCGCATCGTCCGGTCTGCAGACCGTTCTGGTGGCCCTCACGCAGCGCGCGTCCTCGCCGCAGGGCACCACGGACGTTCTCGGACTGCTCGCACGCGTGACGGGGGACAACGGGTTGGGACAGGTCGCGGCGCGGCTGACCAGCGGCGCAGACGTCGACGATCTGGTGACGCGTGGCGCACCGCTCGTGGGCGCGGTACTGGGCGGACATCAGGCGGGGGTAACCGACTGGTTGTCCTCCTCGTCAGGCCTGGGCAAGGGCGCGACAGGCAGCCTGCTCGCGCTGCTGGTCCCGTTCGCGCTGAGCGGCGTGAGCCGCTATCTGACGTCGACGGGCAGCGGCGTGAATGCGTCGACGCTCGCACACCTGTTGAGCAGTCAGTCGGCACCGCTGCTCGCACACGTGCCCGCCGCGCTCGCCGGCGCGTTGGGCATCGACGGCCTGCCGCACGCCGGACATGGTGAACACGCCGGTCACGGAACGTCGCAGACACCCGACGACCCGCGCGATACCAGTCTCGGATTCCTGAAGTGGGTCCTGCCGCTCATCGCCATCGCCGCGCTGGTGACCTACATGTACCGCTGGTCGTCGACGATGGAACACACCGCGCAGGCAGCCCAGGCCACGGTCGACGATCTGGCTGCGGCAGCGGATCGGGCGTCAGCGGCAGCCGACGCCGCTGCAGCAGCCGCCGCCGGCGCGGCAGCCGATCTCGGCGCGGTCGTCGAGCGCAGCCTTCCCGGCCTGCCATCGATTCACGTACCCGAGCACGGCATCGAATCGAGACTGCTGGCGTTCATCACCGACGCGTCGCGCGCCGTCGACACCACGACGTGGTTCTCGTTCGACAGAATCGAGTTCGACACGGCGTCGGCCACGCTGCGTGCGAGCTCGAATGACCAACTCGACGCCATGGCCGCGATTCTGAAGGCGTATCCGAACGTGTCGTTGAAGATCGGCGGCTACACCGACAACGTGGGCGACGAGACCGCCAACCAGGCGCTGTCGGCCTCGCGCGCGGAGAACACGAAGCAGGCGCTCGTGACGCGTGGCATCGCGGCAGCACGTCTCGATGCCGAAGGGTACGGCGAGGAGCACCCCGTCGCGAGCAACGACACGGAAGTCGGACGTCAGCGCAATCGCCGGATCGACGTCCGCGTGACGGCCAAGTAGCCCTCTCTTCGGTCGGCCATGCCGCGCGACGTCACCCCTCCCGATCCGTATGCGTACGGTCTTGCCGCGCTCGGACGCCGGGAGCTGACCGAGCGGCAGCTCCGCACGCGACTCGCACGCCGGGGATGCGAGCCAGCCGACGTCGACGCGGCGCTGATGCGGCTGCGGCGCGAAGGCATGCTGGACGATGTGCGCGCAGCGCGCGCGTTCGCGAGGACGGAGGCCCGCATCAAGCATCGCGGGCCGGTCCGCATCCGCCGGACGCTCGAGACCATGGGGCTCGATCGCGAGCAGGCCCGGCGGGCGACCGACGAGGGCTTCGAGGAGCGCTCGGTGTCAGAGGCCATCGAGCATGCGCTCGCGCGCAGGCTGCGCGGCCCGGTCACCGATGCCGGGCACGCCCGGCGTCTCGTGGGATATCTCGTCCGACAGGGGTTCGAGCTCTCGGACGCCGTCGCGGCCGTCAGGCGCGCGTCGGGTGGCTCGAACCTGGAGCCGTAACTACATACTTACTCGATGAAGACGAACTTCCGGAACGCCGCAGGCACGTGGAAGCTCGGTGAGCCGGTCGGCGACCAGGCGTTCGTGAGCGCGCCCTCGGTCGGACGCGCCGGGCCGTTGGGACGTTCGATGCGGAACGCGTTGAAGCCCCAGGCATCGCCGGGCGCCGGAGGCAACGCCACGCTCTGAGGCAGCGGCAGCGACCGGAACCCCGGCCACGGGGCGAAGGCCGTCGCGATCCAGCGGAGCGACTGCCCCCTGGCATCCTTCTCGTGCCTGACCGACGTCTCGAGCCCCTCGTGGTTCCACGTGAGGTCGCTCGTCACTTTCGGGAACGGTGCCACCATGCGCACGTCGCACACCACGTTGGTCGGACTGATTTCGAGTTCCCAGTAGTCCTTCCCCGCCCAGGCCGGATCCAGGAAGATCTCGACGACTTCCTCATCCCACAGGTGGTCGTCCCGGTTCGTCATGGTGGCCCACGGGGCCGGATCGTCGGCGTCCCAGCGGAGGTAGAGCCCTTCCGGTGCCCACAGCGCTCGAAGCCGCGTCTCGTACGGCGACGCGCCCCACGTCAGTACTGCAGCACGCTTCCACGCGCCATCGTCTGCCGCGAGCAAGGCGGCGCGCGTGGTACCCGGTGTCACCTTGTGCACGCTGTAGCTCGCGTCGGCAGGCTGCGGTGTCCGTGCGGGCCGCGCGGTCGCAGCTGCCGCTGGCGGAGCCTGCGCAAGAGCCGGAGCCGAAAGGACGAGGAGAGCGCCGCACCCGAGCACGAACCGTCGAAGCATGCCGCCGAGTATAACGGCCTGTGGTCCCGGCAACGCCGGGCCTTCGTCATGCCCGGCTTTCACCGCGCGCTGATCCAGCGCGCCATCTCGCGATACGACGCGGTCTTGCCCTGCATCAGGAGCCCGACGCGCAGGATGCGCCCGGCCGCCCAGACGATGGCGATCGTCGTCGCGACGGATCCGACGACGGCCAGCGCAAGCTGCCAGAGTGGCGGCCCTGGCGGCAGCGCGAGTCGCATCAGCATCAGGTACGGCGACCAGAACGGGACGAGCGAGAAGCCCGTGGCGATGGCGCCGTCGGGGTTCTGCAGCACCTGAACCCACACCAGCAACGGCAGTATCGTCAGGATGATCGCGGGCGTCATCATGCCCTGCGCATCCTTGATTTCGCTGCACGCGGCACCGATCGCGATGAACAGCGAACCGTAGAGCACCACGGCGATGACGAGGAACAGCGCGAACCACGGAAGTATGGCCCACGGAATCACGCTCATGTAGTCGACCTGCGCCAGCGCGATCAGGCCGCTGCCGAGATACACCGCCGCCAGCGTGAGCGTCACGGCCACGCTGCCGAGCAACTTGCCGAGCATCAACTGGAAGGCACTGACCGACCCGAGCAGCACTTCGCTGATACGGCTGGTCTTCTCCTCGATCACGCTGTTGAGTAGTTGCGGCGCGGAGCTCATGACGAGGCCGAACAGCACGAACATCGCGATGGACGGCACCAGGAACGCTCGCCCGACGTCCACGGCCACGGCTTCAGCGATCGCGCCATCCGGACCGCGCACCACCAGTTCACGGCGCGCGAGAGGCAGGGGCGAAAGCAGGTCAGCGGCCTGTGCGCGATCCACGCCCAGCCGTTCCAGGCGCACGGTACCGACGATGCGGCTCACTTCGCGCCACAGCCAGTCGGGCAACGTCTGATACGTCGGGGTCTGGCTGAAATACCGGACGGCCCCGGCCTCCGCGTCGCCCTGCAGCGCGGCGGCGGGAATCTCGACGAACGCAAACAGCTCACCATTGCGTACGCGGTCCGACAGCGCCAGCCGCACGGCGTCGTCCGGTTCGTTCGACGACGCGACCACTTCGGGCGCAAAGTGTGGTCCCGTACGCCGGCCGGCTGGAGACGTGGCTTCCGCGTTGTGCAAACGGGTGGCTTCGATCAGCAGCGGAGCCACCACGCCCGTGCGATCGAGGATGGCGAACCGGCGCTCCGACACGTCGCGCCGAGCCGTGACAGTCTGGATGGCGAACGCGAGCACCATCAGCAGCGGCACCGACAGCAGGCCGATCAGGAAGGCCTTGCTGCGAACGGCCTGCTCGAGCTCCGCGATGGCGATGATGAGGACCTTGCGCATGACGATCAGTTCCCCGGGTCCGGCGAGTCCTCGTCCGCGGTGGGACGAGCGATCTCCACGAAGATGTCGTGCAGCGACGGCCGCGTGATCTCGAAGCGCTGCACGTGCGTGCGCGCCACTAACTGCGACAGGAACTGCTGCGGGTCGATGGAGAGGCGTACCGACTGCACGTTGCCGTGATCGACGACGCCATCCACGCCCGGGATGGCGGTGAGGACCGCGCGTCCGCCGTCGGCCTGCACCAGGACTTCGTCGTGCCCGTACGTCGACTGGATGTCGTCGAGCGATCCGTCGAGCACCTTGCGCCCGCGGAAGATCATGCCGATGCGATCGCACAGACGCTCGGCGACGGCCATGTCGTGCGTGCTGAAGAGAATCGTCGTGCCGCGTGCCTTCAACTCGAGCACGGCGTCGCGCATCACGTCACGGTTGACGGGATCGAGGCCCGAGAAGGGCTCGTCGAGGATCACCAGCGCCGGACGCGCCACGACGGTCGCGATGAACTGCACCTTCTGCGACATGCCCTTGGAGAGTGCCTGCACCTTCTTGTCGGCCACGTGCGACAACCCGAGGCGCGCCAGCCAGTCGTCGGCCTCGCGCTGCACCTGATCCCGGCGACCGCCCTTGAGCGCGCCGTAGTACGTCAGCAGGCGGCGCACCGGCATCTGCTTGTAGAGCCCGCGCTCCTCGGGAAGGTACCCGACGGTGTCGCGCGCGGCCGCCGTGTCGCGACTGCCCAGCACCTCCACGGTCCCGCTGTCGGGCAGCAGGATGTTCATGATGATCCGCAGCGTCGTCGTCTTGCCCGACCCGTTGGGACCGATGAAGCCGTAGATCGCCCCCGTGGGCACCTCGAGCGACAGCGCGTCGACGGCAAGCGTCGCGCCGAAGCGTTTGCAGACCGAGTCGAGCGCAATGGCAGGTCGCATGGCGAGAGTTCCGAATTATATGCGCGGCATTACAATGGTCTGCTTATGCGTTCTCGCGAGATCCGCCGTGGGTTCCTCG
>CAYRAE010000291.1:0-5227 GCA_964422175.1 uncultured Luteitalea sp.
CCATCGTGGCGATTCCGCACGGCAAGGGCCGCGTGCTGGTGATGGACGACGACCGATCGATCGCGAGCGTGACGGCGTCGATGCTGCGATCGCTCGGGTACACGCCGGACATCGTGTCCGACGGCGAGATGGCCGTCGAGCGCTACGTGCAGGCCATGGAAGCCGGCGATCCCTACGACGTGGTGGTGATGGATCTGACGGTGCCCGGCGGCATGGGCGGCGAGAAGGCCCTGGCGGAACTGCGCGGCCACGACCCGCAGGTGTGCGCGGTGGTGATGAGCGGCTACGCCGACACCGGGCTGCTGGCGGAGTACCAGTCAGTGGGCTTCGCCGGCCGTCTGGCGAAGCCCTTCTCCCTGCGCGATCTGGCGGTCACGCTGCACGACCTCCTCACGGCCGCGCACCGGAGGGTGACGCACTAGCTACCGCTGCGAGAGATCCCTGATCCAGATCTCGCGGAAGCGCATGTCGCCGTTGCCGCCCGAGTGGAGCTGGAGCGAGATGCCGCCGTCGAACGAGCGCGGCTGCGGATCGACGAAGTCCACGAGCACGACGCCGTTCAGTCGCGAGATGTAGTGGTTGCCGACCACGGTGAGGACGTACTCGTTCCACTCGCCGCGCCGCACGACCATCTCGTCTTCGGGCTTGGGCCACACGATCCAGTTGCGGCCGTCACCGTACAGACCGCCGGTGTGGTGCATCGCCTGGCAGTCGATCTCGAACTGGAGGCCCTGCGTGATGTTGGGCGTACCGGGCTCGAACTCCGAGTGGAAGAAGACGCCGCTGTTGCCGTCGCCGTCGCACTTGAACTGCATGGCGAGCTGGAAGTCCTTGTAGTTCCCGTTGGTGCGCAGGTAGCCGTAGGCCTTGGTCACCGCCTCGCCGTGGAGGATGCCGCCGGGCTCGACGGTCCACTTCTCCTTGCCGATCTCCTGCCAACCCGTGAGGTCCTTGCCGTTGAACAACTGCACCCACTGCTCGCCGGGCAGCTTCGGGCGCGGCGGACGCTGCGCCGGCCTGGCCTGCGCGGGTTGCGCCGCGGGCTGCGCGGGTTGTGCGTCAACAGTGGCCGCACCCGCCGGGGCGAGTACGAGGGCGATGGAGAGGGCATGGATGAAGCGCATGCGCGGGACTATACCGCAGGCCATCGCAGGTCGCGTCCCCCACCGGCGCGGCGGGCGTTACCATACGGTCAGTGGTCGCCACCTTCATCGTGTACGACGAGCTCGATCGGTGCCCGTACCTGGCCGGTCACGTGGCGCGTCTGCCGCTGCGGGTCCCGGCACGTCCGCTCACGCGATCCGAGGTGGACGCCGCGCTCGCGGCGGGCGATCGCCGGCAGGGCGTGTTCCTCTATCGTCCGGCGTGTCCCGCCTGCCAGGCGTGTGAACCGATCCGGATCCCCGTCGCCGAGTTCCAGCCGTCGGCCACGCACCGGCGTACGCTGCGCGCGGGCGATGCGCGGTTCCGTCTCGAGATCGGCAAACCCGTCGCCGACGAGGCGCGCGCCGCGCTCTACGCGCGGCACAAGTGGGGACGCGGTCTCACGACGGCAGAGGACAACGAGGAGATCACCGACGTCGAGACGTACGCGGCGTTCCTCGTCGAGACCTGCTGCGAGAGCCTGGAGTTCACGTTGTGGGATGGCGATCGCCTCGTGGCCGTCGCCGTCGCCGATCGCGGCGACCAGTCCCTCTCGGCGGTCTACTGCTGCTTCGATCCCGACTACGCGCGCTTCAGCCCCGGCACGTACACGATCCTCAAGCAGTGGCAATACTGCCAGGCCGAGCAGTTGCCGCACCTGTACCTCGGCCTGTTCGTCGCCGACTCGGCGCACCTGTCGTACAAGGCCACCTTCTCGCCCCACGAACGCCGCATCGACGGCTCGTGGCATCGATTCACGCGCTGAGACGAGAGCATCCGTTGGGCCGTGGAGCGAAGCCGAGGACATAGGGCCTTCGGCCTTCGGCCTTGGGCCGTAGAGCGGAGCCTGGGCCTTGGGCCTTCGGAGGGCACGCGGACCATCACGCACGACGGATGGCGGGGCAAGCCGCGCGCCCGACGACACCTGCGGCGCGCCTGCAATCCTGCGATTGTGAAATTCTGTGGTGTGGAGCCGACGATCGGACTTGAACCGATGACCTGCTGATTACGAATCAGCTGCTCTACCAACTGAGCTACGTCGGCCTGCGAGAGGCCTGTTCAACGGCAGCACCGCCGAACAACCTTGGAAGTGTAGCACGGCACGGAACCCTCAGGCCTTGAGCCATCGGCCATGGGCCTTCAGAACAACCGCCACGAGCAGCCCCGTGGAAGCTGACCGGCTGCCGGTTGCCCATTGCCGGTTGCCGGTCAGTCGGCCTCGCCGCGCCTGATACGCGCGAGCGTCTCTTCGATCTCGCGATCGAACCTGGCAAGGTCGCGGCGCAATTCTTCTTCGTGTTCGAGCGATGACGCGGGATCGAACGTGCCGGCCATCGCGGTCTGGTGCATGATGCGCCGCTGCGCCACGCGCGCCTCATGTAGCTTTCGCGCCGCCGCGATCGCCTCCCGCTGCGCATCGGTGAGGGTCACCTGCGTGATGCCCTGTGCGGCGTCCTGCTGCCGCAGCTTCTCCATCACGAGTTCGAGCCGGCTTTTCGGAGCTCCGTCGGTCATCGTGCGATGGTACAACCGTCCGCGTCGGTGCCTTGCCGCGTCGTGGCGTCGCAGACGCGACGGCAGGCCGATGCCGGATTCCCACGTTCCGGTGCCCGGTGCCCGGTGATCGGTGCCCGACCACGTGGCGGGCCGCTACACTTGAGTCCCATGTCATCTGCCTCCGACATCCGCGAACGTCCCTCCTCTGCCAATCTGAAGCCGGTACCTCCCAGCAGCGGCAACGACCGCATCCTCCTCCAGGGGCCGCACTCGCGCCTGCATGAACTGCGCATCGTGCTGAAGTCGGTGCGCGATTTCATCCGCGGCTTCCGCACGCTGCACTTCGCGGGGCCGTGCGTGACGGTGTTCGGTTCGGCGCGATTCGACGAGCGGCATCCGTACTACACGCTCGCGCGCGAGATGGGCGCGGGGCTCAGCCGGCTCGGGTTCACCGTGATGACGGGCGGCGGCCCCGGCGTGATGGAAGCTGCCAACCGCGGCGCGAAGGACGCGGGCGGCTGGTCCGTCGGATGCAACATCCGCCTGCCGTTCGAACAGGACCCCAACCCCTACCTCGATCGCTGGCTCACGTGCGAGTACTTCTTCGTCCGCAAGGTCCTGCTCCTCAAGTACTCGTATGCCTTCGTGGCCCTGCCCGGCGGTCTCGGTACCCTGGATGAGCTCTTCGAAGTGCTCACGCTCATCCAGACCGGCAAGGTGCAGTCCTTCCCCGTCGTCCTGATGGGACGTGAGTACTGGGCGCCGCTCATCGTGCAGCTGAACGACATGGTCGAGGCCGGCACCATCGGCCCGACGGATCTCGACCTGCTGCTCGTCACCGACGACGTGCAGGAGGCGCTGGGGCACGTCAAGGAACGCGCGATCACGCCGTTCGGCCTCACGCCCAGACAGTCGCCGCACCCCTGGGCGGTCCTCGGCGAACGCGGACGCGCGTGATGGCCACGCTCACCGGTCATCGCGCGCTCGTCACGGGAGCCACGCAAGGCGTGGGCCGCGCGATCGCGCTCGCGCTCGCGCGCGCAGGCGCCGACGTCGTGCTGCACGGCCTGCGCCTCGACGCGCACGCAGAGCAGACGCGCGCACAGTGCGAGGCGGTTGGTGTGCGCGTGGCCGTGGTGTCCGGCGATCTCTCGTCACAACCCGTTGAGGCGGCGGCGCAGGTGTGGCGCGAAGCGACGGCCGCGATGCCCGGCATCGACCTGCTCGTCAACAACGCCGGCACGTGTCTCGACACGACGTCGTTCCTGGACCTGTCACCTGACGTCCTCGAACAGACGTTGCGGTTGAACGTGCAGGCGCCCTTCTTCCTGACGCAGCGGTGTGCGAGGGACTGGGTGGCGCGCGGCACGCAGGGACGCGTGCTGTTCACGGGCTCGATCAACGGCCGGCTGGCCGAACCGAATCACGCCGCGTACGACACGTCGAAGGGCGCGATCGAGATGATGGTCAGGACGCTCTGCGTCTCGCTCGCGCCGAAGGGTATCCGCGTGAACGGCATGGCGCCGGGCCTCGTGCGCACGCCGCTCACCGACGCGTTCCTCGCAGACCCGAAGGCGATGGCGTGGATGCAGCTGCACACGCCGAACGGCGCGGTGCCGGGTCCCGACGTGTGCGGCGAGGCGGCGGTGTTCCTGCTCAGCGACGCCGCGTGGCACATCCACGGGCAGATGCTGCTCGTCGACGGCGGGATGAGCGCCTGGCAGCAGCCCGACGTCCCATCCTCCTGACGAACGCGACGCGCGATACGAGCGAGCTACTCGGTACGGACGATCCCGACGGCAAGCGTGGTGGTGCAGTCGACGCGCAGGAGTTCGGTCTCGCCCACGCCATACTTCCCCGCAGGTGCGCGATAGTCGCCCAGTCCGGACACCTTGCGAACCAGTTGCAGGGACGTGTTGTCGCGCGGATCGACGATCGTCGTGAGGCAGGTGTTCCCCGACTTCGGACGACCATCTTCCTGCACGAACATGTCGGGCGCGTTGGTCGCCAGGCGATCGATCGTCGTCGGCGGCGCCACGAGGACCTGTCTCACGGTGGCACAGCCCCCGGAGACGGCCAGCGCCACGATAGTCATCAGCACGGGTACACGCATGTTTCTCGTCCTCCTGATGCCCGTGCACCGACAGGATCATCGTCACGGGCTTCCCTTCTGGCTATCGGCGGGACGGGGGGCGGGCTTCAACGGAACGACACGGGCCGGGCTCGGAGAGCCGGCCCTACCTATCGCCGCAATGGCCAGGGGCGACGCATGCGTCGCCCCTACGCTGGAACCTCGTGTTCTCGGCCGGCCAGGGCATCCCTGTCGGCGATCGTGAGGAGCCAGCCTTTGTGGTCGACGAAGCCGGTGGCGTGCTCGATGGGAGGTACCGGCGGGGCGACGGGCGCGGCGGCAACGGCCGGCGATGCCGACACGTCAGACGCGGCGGTTCCGGACACGACCCACGGTGTGGCGGCGGTACAGGCGAGGAACTCGCGGCGCGAGAGTGGGGCCATCGTCAGACTCGTGTCGTTCGGAGGTGCGACGCGAGCCGCATCGAGAGCGCGACGATCGTCAGCGTGGGGTTGG
>CAYRAE010000292.1:0-5205 GCA_964422175.1 uncultured Luteitalea sp.
TTGAACAGCTGCAGGACATTGCCGCGGCTGGAGCCCGCCCTGCGCACCTGCTCGAACATCCCCGACTCGTACACGCCGATGCGCAACGCGAGCAGCGCAAACCCCATCACGCCGCCGACGATGTACGAGATGCGCCAGTCGAAGAAGTCGCCGACGAGCGCGGCGACGACGGCACCGAGAATGCCCGTGGCCGCGACAATGGCGGTCCCGTACCCGCGCGTCTCCTTCGGCATGATCTCGCTCACGAGCGTGATGCCCGCGCCGAGCTCACCGGCCAGTCCGATCCCCGCCAGGAACCGCAGCCATGCGTAGGCCTCCACCGAGTGGACGAACGCATTCGCGATGTTGGCTGCCGAGTACATGAAGATCGACCCGAACAGCACGCTGATCCGGCCGCGTCGATCGCCGAGGACACCCCACAGCAGGCCGCCGAGGAGCATGCCCGACATCTGCATGTTCAGCAGGCGCTCACCGGCACGCAGCAGTTCGTCGCCGCTGATGCCCATGCTGCGCAGGCTCGGTACGCGGACGATGCTGAAGAGCAGTAGGTCGTAGATGTCGACGAAGTACCCGAGCGCGGCCACCACCACCGACAGGGTGACCGCGCGCTGGCCGGCCTGCCGCAGTGATGCGGGGTCTGGCTGAAGCATCCGGCGATTCTAGTCTGGACTATTCACGAGTTGTAGGGGCGACGCATGCCTCACCCCTACGCCGCGGTGCGGGTCGTCGGTCTCAGATTCGCGAGGCGCGCCCGCAGGCGGTGCCAGCCTTCCGTCGCGGCCAGGTCCTCGAAGACCGAGTACGCAACGGGTGTGACAAGCAGCGTGAGCAGCAGCGACAGCGTCTGCCCTCCGATGACCACGACGGCGATGGTCCGTCGTTCTTCGGCCCCGGGCCCCATGCCGAGCGCCAGCGGCAGCATGCCGCCGACCAGCGCCAGCGTCGTCATCAGGATGGGCCGCAAGCGGTCGCGGTTGCCCTGCATGATGGCGTCGATGCGCGACATGCCCTGCGCGCGCAGGTTGTTCATGTGATCGATCTGGAGAATCGAGTTCTTCTTCACCACGCCGAACAGTACGAGCAGGCCGAGCGCCGAGAAGAGGTTCAGCGTCATCCCCGTGGCCCACAGCGACAGCAGCGCGAACGGCACCGCCAGCGGCAGCGACAGGAGGATCGTGAACGGATGGATCACGCTCTCGAACTGCGCCGCCAGGATCATGTACATGAAGATCACCGACAGCGAGAACGCCCAGAGGAACTCGGAGAACGTCTTCTCCAGTTCCTTGCCGCGGCCGCCGATCGTCAGGACGTAGCCGGCCGGCAGTTCCATGTTGGCCGCTTCCTTCCTGATCACCTCGAGACGGTCGGCCAGCGCGTAGCCCTGCATGACGTTGCCGCGCAGACGCGCGTCGCGTTGTCGATCGAGGCGGTCCACGCGAGACGGGCTGGTGGACTGCTCGATCGTGACGAGATTGTCGAGGCGGATCAGCCGCCCGTCGCGCGACGGGACGAGCAGCCGGCCGATCGTGGCCACGTCCTGGCGATCGGCGTCCGTGAGACGCAACTGGACGTCGTAGTCGTCGTTGACGGCGGCGTCGCGATAGCGGGTCACCTCGTCGTCGCCCCCCACCAGCAGGCGGAGCGCCGTGGCCACGTCCTGCGTGTCCACGTCGAGGTCGGCCGAGCGCGCGCGATCGATCTGCACGCGCAACTCGGGCCGATCGAGTTTCAGCGTCGTGTCGGCGTCGACGATCCCGAGGTCCGGCGCGCGCTTCCGGAGTTCCTCCGTGTAACGCGCGAGCTCTTCGAGAACGGGCCCCTGCAGCGACACGTCGATTTCGAACGGGCCGCCGCCGAAGTTGAAGGTCTGCGTGTTGCGCGGGCCGCCGCGCAGGTCGGGGTACCCGCGCATCACCTCGCGCACGCGCGTCATCACGTCGCGCTGCGAGTAGTTCCCCTCGAACGCCTTCCACGGCTGGAGACGGAGGGTCTCACGCGCGAGACGCCCCACGGAGAACAGGCGCTCCTCGTGCGGCGCGATGCGGATGTACATCTGCCCCTGGTTGACGGACCCGAGGAAGCTGCCGCCGACGGTGGCGAGCACGGTCCGCACGCCGGGAATGTCGCGGACCTGCTGCTCGATCTGCTGCATGGCCTCGTTCATCGCGACCATGCTGGTGCCTTCGGGCGCGTTGACGTTCATCTCGAACTCGGCCTCGTCCACGTCGCTCGGCACGTACTCCTGCTTGACGATCGAGTAGAGCGGGACGGCCGAGAGCGCCACGAGCACGCCGATGCCCATGATCACGGGTCGATGCTGCATCGACCAGGCGAGGGCGCGCGTGTAGAACGCGTCGATGTGACGATAGAACCCCGCACGCGAGGCCGCGCCGTGCGCGCCCTGGTGTTTGGCGGCCTCGCCGCGCAGCAGGCGGGCGCTCATCATCGGCGTGAGCGTGAAACTCACGAGCAGGCTCACGAGAATCGCGACGGCCGCCGTGATGCCGAACTGGTACAGGAAGCGCCCGGAGATGCTCGACATGAAGGAGACCGGGATGAAGATGACGGCCAGGCTGAGCGTGGTGGCCAGCACCGGGAGCGCGATCTCCGCCGTGGCATGACGCGCCGCGTCGAACGCGTCCATCTTCTTCTCTTCCACCCAGCGGAAGATGTTCTCCAGCACCACGATCGCATCGTCGATCACGATGCCCACCATCAGCACGAGCGCCAGCATCGTGACGCTGTTGAGCGTGAAATCGAGCGCCTTCATCACGCCGAACGTGGAGATGACCGAGGCGGGAATCGCGATGCCGGCGATGATGGTCGAACGCCAGCTGCGCATGAAGAGCATCACGACCAGGCAGGCCAGGATGCTGCCGAGCACGAGATGGATGTTGATCTCGTGCAGCGCGTTGTAGATGTAGCGCGACTGATCGCGGACGACCTCGAGCTTCACGTCCGACGGGAGCTGGGCCTCGACGCGCGGCATCGCCTCCTTGATGCCCTCGATGACGGCGACGGTATTGGAGCCCGACTGCCGCCGGACATCCATGATCACCGTCGGTTTGCCGTTGAGGCGCGCCAGGCTCCGCTGCTCCTTGGTGCCGTCCTCGACGTGGCCGACGTCGCTGATGCGCAGCGGCACGCCGTCCCGATTGGAGATGACGATGTTGGCGAAGTCGGCGGGCTCGGTCACGCGGCCCATCGTGCGCAGGACGCGCTCCTGCACGTCCGTGGTGACGTTGCCGCCTGGCAGGTCGGCGTTCTGGCGCACGAGCGCGTCACGCACGTCGCTCACGGGGATGCGGTAGGCGGCCAGGCGATTGGCGTCGAGCCACACGCTGATGGCGCGCTCCTGTCCACCGACGATCAGGACTTCGCCCACGCCAGGACGCCGTTCGAGCTGGACCTTCGCCACCTTGTCGGCCAGTTCCGTGAGCTCGCGCAGGGATCGGTTGCCCGACAGCGCGATGGACATCACCGGCGCCGAGTCGTTGTCGAACTTGGCGATCACCGGCGGTCTGGCGTCACGCGGGAGACGGCTCAGCACGGTGGCCACGCGGTCGCGCACGTCCTGCGCCGCGACGTCCACGTTGCGATTCAGGTCGAACGTCACGAGCACGAGGGACACGCCCTGCCCCGAGATGCTGCGCAGTTCGGCGATGCCCTCGACGGTGTTGACGACTTCCTCGATGCGCTGGCTGACGAGGACCTCGACTTCTTCGGGCGACGCGCCGGGCAGCACCGTCTGCACGCGAACCGTCGGGAGGTCCACCGACGGGAACCTGTCGACACCCAGTCCGAGATAGGCGGCCGCGCCGACCACGACCAGCGACAGCACGATCATGCTGGCGAAGACGGGGCGGCGGATGCAGATGTCAGCGAGCGTGTGCATGGCTTGGCGTATTCCCTACTGGGTGACGCGCACGGCTTCCCCGCCCACGAGGTTGCCGGGTTCGACGATGACGCGGTCACCCGCCGTCAGGCCCTTGAGGATCTCGACGGACCCGCTTTCGCGGCGCCCGAGCTCGACGCGGCGTTCCACGACCTTCGCGTCGACCACCGTCAGCACCTTCTCCACGCCGGCGAAGCTGACAATGGCCGTGGCGGGCACGACGATGGCGGGCGTCGCGGACGCGACGAGGATGTCGGCGGTGGCGAAGGAGCCGGGTCGGATGGTGGCCGCCTCGTTCCCGACCTGGGCTTCGATGCGAAGAGAGCGGCTCTGCTCGTCGATGGCGGGACTCACGCGTACGACCCGGCCGTCATAGGCGGCGACATCTCCCTCCACGCGCACTTTCACGGTCTGGCCCACCTTCACGCTGCTCGCCTCTCGCTCGGGCACGTCTGCCTGAAGGCGAAGCGGGTGCATGCGGACGAGCGTGGCGACAGGGGCACCGGCATTCACGTACTGGCCCGGTGAGACGGACCGTTCGCGGATGATGCCCGCAAACGGCGCGATGAGCACCGTGTCCACCAGCTCCTGTCGCGCGAGATCTAGTTCCGTCTTGCGCTGTGTCAGCAACGCTTGCCTGTTGCGGACCTCTTCGAGCGCGTCCTCGTAACGGCCGTCGGCCACCTGCAGCGCGGCGTCGGCCGAATCCAGCTCGGCGCGCGACGCGATGCCGCGATCTACGAACGTCTTCACGCGGCTGTGGCTCAACTTCGCCTCGTCCAGCACGGCGCGCGCCTGACGCACGAGGGCGGTCCGGTCGGGATCGACCCTGTCCGTGGTGCCGGAGGGATCGAGGCCGAGGCGCGCCCGCGCCTGCTGGAGCGCGGCTTCGGCCTGCTGGACGCGCAACTCGAAGTCCACGGGCGCCACGCGCGCGATGGTCTGGCCCGGCGCCACGCGCGAGCCGAGGTCGACGGCGATGCGGTCGATGCGGCCGGCCACCTTGAAGCCCAGCGCGACCTGGTCCTCTGCGGCCAGCGTTCCCGTGACGGTGACGGTGCGCACGAGCGACACCTCGCGCGCGGGCTGCACGCGCACGGCCGCCGGCTCACCGGCCTTGCCGTCGCCGGTCGTGCTGGAAGCGGCGGGCGCGGTGCCGCCGCACCCGGCGGTCAGCGAGAGAACTGCGGCCACGATCGGGCACAGCACAAGCGGGGATCGTACGAAAGACTGAACCGACACGAGCATGACAGGAGCGGCGAATGACATTGATCCACACAAGAGTACGACGGACGCGGGCGGGACGCTTA
>CAYRAE010000293.1:0-5180 GCA_964422175.1 uncultured Luteitalea sp.
CTCGGCGCCAACGCCACGCTGGTGATGACGCTCGGCGACATCGCGGAGGTCTTCGTGCGCGGCAAGGTCGACGAGGCCGACATCGGCCACGTGAGGTACGAGCAGCCCGCGCGCATCAGCGTCGAGACGTTCAAGGACCGCAAGTTCGACGGCCGCGTGACGCTCATCTCGCCGATGGGCACCGAGAAGGACAACGTGACGACCTTCGAGGTGAAGGTGTCGATCGACAACCCGGGCAACGAGCTGAAGGCCAACATGACGGCCAACGCCGAGATCATCCTCGAGCAGCGGCCAGACGCGCTCATCGTGCCCGAAGCGGCGATCAGCTACGACGCGCAGCGGCAGGCGTTCGTGGATCTCTACGATCCGTCGGTGCCCACCAGCCGTCGTAAGGTTCCCGTGAAGGTGGGCATCGGCAACGGCACGCGCGCGCAGCTCCTCGACGGGGTGAACAAGGGCGACCGCGTCATCCTGCCGTCCTGAGCCGGACGCGCCGTCATCATGCGCGAATCGTTCATCCAGGCGATCGACAACCTCCGGGCCAACAAGCTCCGGAGCTTCCTCACGATGTTCGGCATCATGTGGGGCATCGTGTCGATCGTGGTGCTCTCGGCGCTCGGCGAGGGCTTCCAGCGCGGCAACAACGCCGTGCTGCGCGAGTTCGGCCGCAACATGAGCATCGTGTGGGGCTCGCGCACCACGAAGCAGGCAGGCGGTGAGCGCGCCGGCCGTCTCCTCACGCTGACCGCCGACGATGCAAGGGCCATCCAGGCGCAGGGACGCCTGGTGAGCATGGTGAGCCCGGAGCTCCAGCGCGGGGCGAAGGTGAAGAGCGCCTACAACGAGGCGTCGGTCCCCATCCATGGCGTCGAGCCGCCGTACATGTTCATGCGGACGATCGAAGTGGATCTCGGCCGCCAGCTGTCGTGGACCGACGAGACGAGCGAGAGCCAGGTCGCGGTGATTGGCTGGGAGATGAGCAAGCAGCTCTTCGGCGATCGCGATCCGGTCGGCGAACAGGTGCTCGTCAACGGGACGCCATTCACGATCGTGGGCCGCATCCGTCGCAAGGACCAGGACAGCAGCTACAGCGGTCCCGACAACGGCAAGATCTTCGTCCCCTTCTCGGTGATGGCGAAGTACTTCCCGCGCACCGATGCGCCGGCGGGCAGCATCCACCAGATGCTGGTCATGCCGCGTCAGGAAGTGATCGACGGCCTTGGCGGCGTGCTGGCCGCGCGCACGGGACGCGTGGAGGACGTCGACTGGCCGCTCGAGAAGGAGATCAGGGAGATCCTCGCGCGGCGCAAGGCGTTCGATCCCGACGACAGGGACGCCATCAACGTATGGGACACGTCGCTGCAGACGATGTTCTTCGACAGGATGATCGGCGCGATGGCGAGCTTCTTCCGCGTGGTGGGACTCGTCACGCTCGCGCTCGGTGGCATCGGCGTGATGAACATCATGCTGATCGCGGTGAAGGACCGCACGCGCGAGATCGGCGTGCGCAAGGCCCTCGGCGCGACGACGGCCGCCATCCAGCGCCAGTTCTTCCTCGAAGGGTTCTTCCTCACGATGATCAGCGGCGGTCTCGGCATGCTGATCGGCGTCGCCCTCTGCACGGCCGTCAACGTCTTCGCCACGCTGCCCATCCGCTTCTCGGGCATGGTCATCACGTGGCCGAACGCCCTGCTGGCGCTCGCCGCTCTGATTCTGATCGGCGTCATCGCTTCGACGCTTCCGGCTCGTCGGGCCGCTCAGCTGCCGCCAACCGAAGCCCTCCGCTACGAGATGTGAGCGAGATGACCACCCTCGACACCGCGCTCCCGACAACCTCTCCACGCCGCGTGCGGGGCGTGGCGCGGACCATCCAGATGGTCAAAGAGGTCGTGCGCGAAGCGGCGTACGGCATCGCGCGCAACAGGCTCCGCGCGGCGCTGTCGATGCTCGGCATCTCGTGGGGCATCGTCTCGGTGGTGATGCTGCTCGCGTACGGCAACGGGTTCCACGAAGCGCTGATGGTGGGGTTCAGGAACGCGTTCGGCGAGGGCGTGGCGGTGATCTGGCCCGGGCAGACGAGCCTGCAGGCCGGCGGCCAGCGTGCAGGCCGGCGGATTCGCCTGAAGCCGGAAGACGTCACGCTGCTGACGCAGCTGCCGGCGATCAAGGCGGCGAGCCCGGAGTACATCACGCGCGTGCCGATCACGTATGGCGACAAGTCGTCCACGTATGCGGTGCGAGGCGTCAACGTCGCGTACGGGAGCATGCGCGGCGAACGTCCGGGCAAGGGGCAGGGCCGCTGGCTCTCCGACGATGACGTCGCGGAACGGCGCCGCGTGGTGTTTCTCGGCTACGAGATCGCGCGCAAGCTGTTCGGCGCGCAGCAGGCCGTCGGGCAGACGGTGCGCATCGCCAATCGTCCGTTCGAGGTCGTGGGCGTGATGGAGGACAAGGTGCAGATGTCCTCGTACTTCGCGCCGGACAAGTACTGCGCCTTCATCCCGTGGACGACATCCGGCGAGCTGCACGACCCGACATATCTCGCCACGCTGGTGTTCCAGACCGTCAACCCGATGCAGCAGGACAAGGCGCTGCGTCAGGTGCGTGAGACGCTCGGGAAGAAGTACCGGTTCGAACCCGCCGACGAGCGCGCGCTCAACATCAACGACTCGGTCCAGAACATGGCCACGGTCAACGGCATCACCGTGGGCCTCAAGGCCGTGCTCACGTTCATCGGCGTGCTGACGCTGGCCATCGGCGGCGTCGGCATCATGAACATCATGTTCGTGTCCGTGACCGAACGCACGCGCGAGATCGGCATCCGCAAGGCGCTCGGCGCGCGTCGGCGCGAGATCCTGCTCCAGTTCATGCTCGAAGCGTTCTTCATCACGTTCCTCGGCGGTCTGGCCGGCGTGATGGCGTCGTGGCTGATGGTCTGGGCTGTGAGTCCGCGTCCGTTCCTGGCCGAACTGCTCGACGACATGACCAGGCGCACGGACATCCACCTCGTGCTGTCGGTGGAACTGCTGGGCATCTGCACGGCGATCCTGATGGTCGTCGGCCTGATCGCGGGCACGCTCCCCGCACTCAGGGCCTCACGGCTGGATCCGATCGAAGCCCTCCGGTACGAGTAGGCCCGTCAGGGAACCTGCTTCAGCCATTCGACCACCTGCGTCGACACGTCCAGGCTGACCTTCGCGTCGCGGAGGGCGCCGTACTCCGACACCTCACCGGTCTTCGCGGGCACCAGCAGGTGGTTGATGCCCGGAATCAGCACCATCGCCGTAGCGCCCTTCTTGCGCTGGAGGGCGAGGCCGTTCAACAGTTCGGCGTTCTGAATCGGCACCTGCTTGTCGAGCTCGCCGTGGACGATGAGCAGGGGCTGGTTGACCTTCTTCATCACGGGCGCCGGATCCCAGAGCAGCACGCTGCGGAACCACGCCGTGTCGGCCTGCTTGCGCGTCGCCTCGGGGATGCCGTCCCAACCCTGACCCGTGATCACCGCGTTCATGATCTGCTTCTGCAGTTCCACGCGACGCTGCTTCTCGTCGTCGGCGATCTTCAGGCCATCGAGCGCGCGACGCTGCTGTTCCAGGATCAGGTCGCTGCCCTTCGTACCTGGCGCGGCGATCGTGACGAGCGCCCTGATGTTCTTCGAGCGCGACGCGGCGATCAGGCCGACAGCCCCGCCCTCGCTGTGACCGACGACGACGATGCGCTTCGGATCCACGTCAGGCTGCTTGCGCAGCCACTGCACCACGCTCACCACATCGTCTGCGTAGTCGGCGATGCCTGCCGACTCGGCCCGACCGCCGCTCTGACCTACGCCGCGCTTGTCGTATCGCACAACGAGCCACCCCGCGTCGGCGAGATGCCCCGCGAGCTGGCCCATCACCGGCACACCGTACGCGACGCTGTCGCGATCGACGTTGCCAGACCCGCCGACGAGGATGATCGCGGGCAGGCGCTCGACGTTCTTGTCCTTCTTCCCCGGCGCCACCTTGCCGGCGGGTCGCGAGACAGTGGCACCGAGGTTGAAGCCCAGCGCGGGAATGAGCAGCGCCTGGTCGTTCTCCCGGTACTCCTTCACCTCGCGCGTGAAGACGCTGGTGAGGTCGTCGCGCACCACGTCGACGTTCGCGGCGGGAATCGAGTAGCGAACCAGTCGTCCCGTTGCCTTCTCGGCCCACAGGAGCAGCACGAGCGGCGTGCCGTTGTTGTCGATGTCGATGGCGTGCCTGCGTACTTCGTACATGCCGTCGGCCGTCTGCATGCGCTCGTCGGCAACAGCAGAGAGCGTTCCCTTTATCTGACCCTGAGGCGCGACGTACAGCGAGAGTGCCGCTCCGGGCTGCAGGCCGATCACGCGGAACGCCAGGCCCTGCGCCGCGGCGAACACGTTGTTGGGCAGGAAGATCGCATCGGCCGCGACGTCGTGTGCCACCTCGGACGTCGCCTCGCCCTGCAGGACCTTGCTGACGCCGCGTCCGCCGGAGACCGTCGTCTCGATGATGAGCGGCTGGTCCTTGAAGATGGCCTCGGTGCGCAGCCGCACCGGCGCGCCCGTCGTGTCGTACACGATCTCGGCGCTCCGCAGCACGAACCCGCCGCCCGTCATGCCGCCGGACGATCTGATCGTCGTTCCCGTCGCGTCGCGAAGAAGCGTGACCTCCTCTGACCCCACGTTGCGACCCTGGACGACGATGCGGAACGTGGCGTTCCAGATGTCGTCGTCGGCGGGTTGTGCGCGACCTGGCAGCGCCGTGGTCACGGACAGGAGAAGGACGATGAGGCACGTACAATGGCGGAGGACTGCAGCCATTCGCTCAGCATAACAGCGCCCGAATGACCACGACCTCCGACATGAACACCGTGTCCCCGTACACAACAGCCGTGTGGGCCGATCGATCCGCCGACCAGGCGCGCATCGAGGTGAGCGGTCCCGACGCCGCCGACTGGCTGCAGGGCCTCCTGACGCAGGACGTGAAGCGGCTCGAACCGGGCCAGGGTGCCGAAGCGGCGTACCTCACGCCGCAGGGACGGATGATCGCGCACCTCGTCGTGCTCCGGCGCGACGCCTCGTTCCTGCTCGAAGTACCCGCATCGATCCGCGAGACGGTCCTCGCGCGGCTCGATCAGTTCGTGATCATGGAAGACGTCGCGATTCAGGACGTCTCCGG
>CAYRAE010000294.1:0-5118 GCA_964422175.1 uncultured Luteitalea sp.
GGGGATCGATCAAGGGCTCGTCGTCGTAGAGGGGCTGGATGAACCCTTCGAGCACTTCGCGCTGCGCCGTGCGGGCGGGCTTGCCGCTCGGCTCGACCTTCGGCACGCAGCCCTGAAGCAGTTGCTTGGCACGGGCGGAAGCCACGACGACGAACTCGAACGCGTTGGGAAGGGTGCTGCGATCAACCATCTGGTTAGGTCCTGGTTCCGGTGATGCCCGACCACCCGGCCGGGCTGCTCAGGCGACCGGTTGGGCGCCGAACGTCTTGAGAATGGCGTGGGCCGTGCGCCGCATCCGCGGCCGGCGCACGCGCTCGGCCAGGATGATGCTCCGCATCGCCATCACGCAGGCATCGAGGTCGTCGTTGACGACCACGTAGTCGTAGTCCTCGAAGGCCGCCACCTCGCCACGCGCGGTGTCCAACCGGCGACGAATCGCGGCATCGGCATCCTTTCCCCGTCCCCGCAGCCGCTGCTCCAGCACCTCGAACGACGGCGGCAGCACGAAGATCATGACGAGCGGGATCCCCGTGGCGCGAACCTGGCCAGCGCCTTGGACGTCGATGACGAGCACGACGTCCTTGCCAGACGCCATCAGGCGTTCGGCATCGTCGCGGCCCGTTCCATAGAGGTTGCCGAACACGTCGGCGTGTTCCAGGAACGCCCCCCGGGCCACCATGGCCTCGAAGGTCTCGCGGGACACGAAATTATAGTCCACGCCGTCGCGTTCGCCCGCACGGGCCTGGCGCGACGTGTAGCTGCGCGACATCGTCAGGTCCGGCACGACCTGCACCAGACGCTCGACGACCGTCGTCTTGCCGGTCCCGGAGGGGGCCGACACGACGAAGAGCTGGCCGTCGACGGTCATGCCGTCACTCGACATTCTGGACCTGCTCCCGCATCTTCTCCAGCTCGGCCTTGGCGGTCACCACCAGCGCTGATGCGCGGGCCCCTTCGGCCTTGGAGCCTATTGTATTCACCTCGCGGTTCATTTCCTGCAGCAGGAAATCCAGTTTGCGGCCGACGGGCTCGTCCCCGGCCACCAGGTCCACCCAGTGCGCCAGGTGCGCCCGCAGCCGGACCAGTTCCTCACGGATCTCCGACCGCGACACCACCTTCACCACTTCCTGTGCAACAGTCGCCTCGTCGACCTGCAGGTCGCGTCGCAGCTCGGCTACCCGCTCGATCAGGCGTTGTTCGAGGGCGGCGGCCCCGTCGCGGCTGGCGCCCTCGACCTCATCGACGAGTGCGATCAGGGCATGTCGACGCTCCTCCAACTCCGACGCCAGGAACTGCCCTTCCGTGCGTCGCATCACGCCGAGGGCCCGCAACGCCTCGTCGAGCGCCCCCATGACCTCGGCTTCCAGCCGCGCCCCGTCCACGCCGGCCCGCTCCTCCCGCACGACGAGGGCCTGCGGCAGGCGCAGCACGTCGCCGGGCTGGAGCGGACCTTCCACGAGCCCGCGCTCTCGCACCGGCGTCAGCGCTTCGGACACGGCGCGAATCAGCTCGTGATCGATCTCGATGGTCCTGACGGGCTCGATCCGCTCCTGCACGCTGATGGTCACGTCCACGCGACCTCGCGCCACCTGCTGCTGAATCGCCGTGCGCAGCGCCGTCTCGAAGGCCTGCACCGACTGCGGTACGCGGAACTGGACGTCGAGATGCCTGTGATTGACGCTGCGCAGCGTGACGTCGACCGACAGCTCCGGCGTCTCCCGCGTGGCTGCCGCAAACCCTGTCATCGAGACGATCATCGTTCTCCCATCGCCGGCGCCGCGTTCGGCATCGAAGGTGAGCCTGCCGCGGATGGCGTCGAATCGGCACCATTGGCGCCGAACACCTGTAGTGCATAGAGACGGCTGTACACGCCGCCGCCCTGCGCCAGCAACTCGTCGTGCCGGCCTGTCTCCACGATCCGCCCGTGCTCCAGGACGATGATGCGATCGGCGCTGCGCACGGTGGACAACCGGTGCGCGATTACGAACGACGTCCTGTTGCGCATGAGCACCTGCAGCGCGTCCTGCACGAGTCGCTCCGACTCGGCGTCGAGCGACGATGTGGCCTCGTCCAGCACAAGGATCGGGGGATCCTTCAGCAGCGCGCGAGCGATGGCCAGGCGTTGCCGCTGTCCTCCCGACAAGCGTCCACCGCGCTCGCCGATACGAGTCTCGTAGCGTTCGGGAAGGAGCGTGATGAACTCGTGCGCATGTGCGGCGCGCGCCGCCGCTTCGATCTCCGCCATCGATGCGTCAGGACGCCCGTACGCGATGTTGTGCGCGATCGTGTCGTCGAAGAGCACCGTCTCCTGTGTCACGAGGCCGATCTGCGATCGGAGCGACCCGACCGTCACGTCGCGCACGTCGACGTCATCGATCAGGATCGCGCCGCCCGTGACGTCGTAGAAGCGCGGCAACAGGTTCACGAGCGTCGACTTGCCCGCGCCGCTGAGGCCCACGATCGCGACGATCTCGCCCGCGTTGACCCGGAACGACACGCCGTCGAGCACGCGGCGGCGCTCGCGATCGGCGTAGGCAAAGCTCACGTCGCTGAACTCCACGCCGCGCACGGGCCTGGCCATCGTCGCGGCGTGCGGCCTGTCGGTGACTTCCGTGTGCGTATCGAGCAGTTCGAAGATGCGCTGCGCCGCCGCCATGGCCTGCTGGAGCGTGGCGTTCACGCGACTCAGCCGCTTGATGGGCTCGTACATCAGGAACAGCGTGGTGACAAAGAGCATGAACTCGCCCATCGTCAGGCGGCCCTTGCCGATCTGCGACGACCCGTACCAGATCATGGCGGCCACGGCCATGCCACCGAGCCACTCCATGAGCGGCGGCAGCGCCGATACCGTGCTCGTCACCTGCATGTTCGTGCGATAGACGCGCTGCGACGCCTCTTCGAAGCGCGCCTGCTCACGCGCCTCGGCGCCGAACGCCTTGACGATGCGGTGGCCGCCGAACGCTTCCGCCGTGATGTGCGTGAGGACCTCGAGCTGTTCCTGCGAACGGCGCCCGCGGCGCCGCACGCGCTGGCCGAGGCGGACGAGCGGGTAGATCAGGACGGGCGCGCCGGTGAGGGACACGAGCGCGAGGCGGGCGTCGTGGTAGAAGAGCAACCCGACGTACGCCACCAGCGTGATGCCCTCGCGAATCAGGTCGCCCATCGTCTGCGACACGACCTGCTGCACCTGATTGACGTCGTTGTTGACGCGCGACAGCAACTGTCCCGTCGATCGCCGCGAGAAGAACGCCGCCGACTGGCCGAGTACGTGCCCGAACATCTGGTCGCGGATGTCGCGCACCACGCGCTGTCCGACGTCGGTCATCCAGTACGCCGAGAGATAGGCCCCCAGGCCCTTGATCAGGTACACGCTGACGATCGCCAGCGCGATCGTGTTCAGCTGCGACTGGTTGCCGAGGGCCTGATCGAAGATCGGCTTGATCAGATAGACGACGCCGGCCGACGCGGCGGCATACGCCACCATCGCCGCGAAGGCCGCGGCCAGGCGCCCCCGATACGGGGCCGCATACCGAAGGAGCCTGAGAAGGACAGTCACTCGATCAGGAGACGGATCCCCGGTCGCCGTAGCCGTGCGGGTGCGCGTCGAACCAGCGCCACGCCGTACCCACGATCGCGTCGAGATCGGCGTAACGCGGTTCCCAGCCGAGCGCCGCACGAATCACGCCGTTGGCCGCAAAGAGCGTCGATGGGTCGCCAGGTCGACGCGGTCCGAACGTATGCGGTACCGGACGTCCCGCCACGCGCGCGACGGCGGCGATGACGTCCTTCACCGAACGCGGCACCCCCGTGCCCACGTTGAAGCGCGCCGACGGACCGCCCGCCTCCAGCGATTCGAGCGCGCGCACGTGCGCATCGGCCAGATCCGTGACGTGGATGTAGTCGCGCAGGCACGTGCCGTCCGGCGTCGGGTAATCGGTGCCGTACACATGCAACGAGTCGGTACCACGTGCCGCGAAGATGGCGCGCGGGATGATGTGGATCTCGGGCGAGTGGTCCTCCCCGAGCAGGCCATCGGGATCCGCTCCGGCGGCGTTGAAGTAGCGCAGGGCCACGCTGCGCAGCCCGTATGCCGTTTCGAAGTGCGGCAGCGCACGCTCGACGGCCAGCTTGGTCTCGCCGTACGCGTTGATCGGCTGTTGCGGATGCGACTCGTCGAGGGGCACGCGCTGCGGTTCGCCGTACGTCGCGCAGGTGGACGAGAAGATGAGACGCGTGACGCCGGCGCGGGCCAGGCCGTCGAGCAGGCCGATCGATCCCGCCACGTTGTTGCGGTAGTACCCGGCGGGATCGTGCACGGACTCGGCCACCGACAGCCATGCGGCGAAATGCATGGCCGCGTCGACGTCGTGCGTTCGGCAGGTCTCCGCCACGCGGTCCGTGTCGGCGATGGCCGCCTCGACCACCGTCAGTTGATCGCGCGCCGCAACCGTCTGCAGCGCCGCGCACGCCCCACGATGACCGGCCGAGAAGTCGTCGAGCACGACCACCCGGCGTCCGGCGGCGAGCAGGGCCTTCACGGCGTGACTGCCGATGTACCCTGCCCCGCCGGTCACGAGCACGGCCATCGCGCTATCGTCCGATCGAGTAGTAGGTGAATCCCTGCGCTGCGATCGCGTCGGGCTTGTAGATGTTGCGGCCGTCGAAGATGACCGGTGCCTTCATGCGCTTCTTCATGCGCGCGAAGTCGGGCTCGCGGAATTCGTTCCACTCGGTGACGAGCGCCAGGGCGTCGGCCCCCTTGAGCGCGTCGTACGCGTTCCTGCAGTAGGTGATTCGGTCTCCGAAGATGCGGCGGGCGCTCTCGCGCGCCTCCGGGTCGTACGCCTGCACCGTCGCGCCCGCCTTCAGGAGCCCCTCGATGATCGTGATGGCCGGCGCCTCGCGCATGTCGTCGGTGCGCGGCTTGAACGCCAGACCCCACACGCCGATGGTCTTGCCCTTCAGCGTCCGCAGGTGCTGGCGCATCATCTGGAGCAGCTTCTTCTTCTGCTGCGCGTTGACCTCCTCGACCGCGTCGAGGATCTTGAAGTCGTAGCCCTTGTCGCGCGAGAACTTCAGGATCGCCTTGACGTCCTTCGGAAAACAGCTGCCACCGTA
>CAYRAE010000295.1:0-5116 GCA_964422175.1 uncultured Luteitalea sp.
TCGTAGCGCGCGCCGGCGACAAGCGACGAGAGGTGCGGCGGAAGCGTGTCGCACCGGCACGTGGCGCCGGCGACGACCGGCATGCCGCAGTGGGTACAGAGGTCGCCGCCGTACCAGGGGACGGCAGCCCAGCAGGCCGCGCAGACGGGCCCGCGCGTGGGTGCCGCCAGCGTCTCGCGGCACGCGACGCAGCGCGCGTCGAAGACCAGCGCCACGGTCGCGTCGAGCAGCGACGGCGCCGGTGGATCAGCGAACGTCGGGCGCCATCTCGATGCGGGGCGCCGTGCCCCACAGACGATCGAGCGCGTAGAACTCCCGCGTGTCCGGCATGAACACGTGGACGATGAAGTCGAAGAAGTCGAGGAGGATCCACTCCGCACGGCCGTATCCCTCGACGTGCGCGGGACGCAGGCCCTGTGCCCGAAGCCCTTCTTCCACTCCGTCCGCGATGGCCTGCACCTGCCTGACGTTCGTGCCGGTGCATACCACGAAGAAGTCGGTGAAGGCTCCCACGCCCCTCAGGTCCATCACGGTCACCCGGGTGGCCTTGCGATCCAGCGCCGCCTCGATGGCCGCGCGGACGTCGTCGGGAATGGGAGCAGGCTCGTGTTCGACCCGCTGCGCGTCAGTCTTCGCCATGCAAGCGCCTCGCCGCCGGGGAAGGGGAGTACAGGCCGTGCCGGCGGATGTGCGCGGCCACGAGCGCCGGCACGTGCGGACCGGCGCCCTCTCCAGTAAGGATTCGTTGACGGATGTCGCTCGACGACACGTCCGGCGTGTCGCCCTCGACGAGCCAGATTCCGCAGGAATCTTCAGGATCCGGCACGATCGCCGCGTCGCCTGCGTTCGACCGCCTGACACGCGGCGCCACGGCCGGATGCGTGAGTGCCTCGATGGGCGGAGGCTGTCCCGGCCGCGTCACCACGACGAAATTCGCGGCGTCGAGCACGGCGGGGAAGCGGTGCCATGTGTCAATTCCTGCAATCGCATCGGTCCCGACGATGAAGAAAATCTGCGATGGTCGGAAGCCCTGCGCGGCCAGGATGTGGAGCGTGTCCCACGTGTAGGTCGGCCCCGGACGCGCGAGCTCGAGGTCGCTCACCGCGATCAGCGGGTCGTCGGCGGCGGCGAGACTGGCCATCGCGAACCGATGCCAGGGCGACGCGCTCGGCGCGGCCTTGTGCGCGGGTACGTGCGAGGGCATCAGCCACACGACGTCGAGCGAGAGCGCCCGAGCGGCAACGTGGGCGGCGGCCAGATGTCCGTCATGCACTGGGTCGAGCGTGCCACCGAGCACGCCGAGGCGCAAGGGGGCGCTACTCATCGTCGGCGCGACGGAGGAGCGCACGCTCGGCACTGACGTGGGCCACATAGGGCCACAGCGTTTCGAGCAGCGCCGGCACGCCCTCGCCCGTGACGGCGGAGATGGCGTGGAACGGCAGGTCCAGCTCGGCGGCTCTCTCGCGCAGCGCGTCGAGGCGCGCTGGATCGTCGCCGAGGATGTCGATGCGGTTGGCCGCCACGACCTGCGGGCGCGCGGCCAGCGGCAGCGCGTCGGGATCGAGCGTATCGGCGTTCGGGACGTACGCTTCGAGCTCGCGCCTGATGACGTCGAGGTCTTCCACGGGATCGCGTCCCGACGCCTCGCTCACGTCCACCACGTGCAGCAGGACCTTCGTCCGCTCGACGTGGCCGAGGAAGCGGTGTCCGAGCCCCCTGCCTTCATGTGCGCCCTCGATGAGGCCCGGCACGTCGGCCATGACGAAGCTGCGGTCGTCGCTGAGCAGCACCACGCCCAGGTTGGGCACGAGCGTGGTGAACGGGTAGTCGGCGATCTTCGGCCTGGCGGCGGAGACGCGCGCGATGAGCGTGGACTTGCCGACGTTGGGGAAGCCGACGAGCCCCACGTCGGCCAGCATCTTCATCCGGAGGCGGATCTTGAACGCCTCGCCTGCCTCACCGGGATCGGCCCGCCGGGGCGCCTGATTGGTGGACGAGGTGAATCGCGCGTTGCCGCGTCCGCCACGCCCGCCCTTCGCGGCGAGCACGCGATCGCCGATCGCGATCAGATCCGCGAACTGGTGCGCGTGACCGAACTCGTCGAGACGATACGCCACGGTACCGGGCGGCACCGGCAGCTCGATGTCCTTGCCCGACTTGCCGGTGCGGAGCGAGCCTTCGCCGTGTCCGCCGCGCGGGGCGGCGAAATCGGGATGGAACCTGTAGTTGACGAGGGTGTTGTGGTGCGGGCTGGCGATCAGGTAGACCGATCCGCCCGCGCCGCCGTCGCCACCATCAGGACCGCCGCGCGGGATGAACTTCTCGCGACGGAAACTGATGGCGCCTCGTCCGCCGGCCCCGGCGCTGACGTCGATATCGACTTCGTCGACGAACATGCAGGTCCGGAGCGGCCGAGGCCTGGCCGGTGAGGTTACTCCGCGGCGGGGTGAACGCTGATGAAGCGTCCGCGCGCGCCGTGGTCCTCGAACTTGACGACGCCCGACACCTTCGCAAACAGCGTGTCGTCCTTGCCGAGGCCGACGTTCGTGCCGGGGTTGAAGCGGCGGCCGCGCTGACGGACGAGGATCGACCCGCCTGTCACCACGTTGCCGTCGAACTGCTTCACACCCAGACGCTGTGCGTTGCTGTCGCGCCCGTTGCGCGAGCTGCCCTGTCCCTTTTTATGAGCCATGACGTACGGTCCTCAGAGCAGGATGTCGGTGATCGCGATACGCGTGAGCGTGGCGCGGTGACCCTTGGTCCGGCGCATGCCCTTGCGGCGCTTCTTCTTGAACACGCGGATCTTCGGCCCGCGCAGCTCGCCGGCCACGGTGCCCACGACGCGGGCGCCGTCGACGAACGGGGCGCCCACGAGCACCTCGCCGCCGTCCTTGCCCACGAGCAGGACCTTGTCCACTGTGACTTCCTGGCCCGGCTCGACGTCGACGCGATCGACGGTGACGACTTCGCCGGGGGCGACCTTCACCTGGCGGCCGCCGCTTTGAATGATGGCAAACACTGTCGTTGCTCCTGCGCGCTACTGCTCACGGACCCGCACGGCGGACCCGGCAAAGACAGCGAGCATAGCATGGAAATGCCGGGAACGCCGAATGCCGGAAATGCCGTCACCGGATCCCCTCACGTTCTACCGCAAGAGCACGCGGGAGCCTCGGACCCTCGTGGTGCTCAGGGTGTTCAGGAACGACGGCAGGACGGCGTCCATCTGCTCGAAGAAGGACGAGAGGGCGGGGACGTTCTGCTGAGCCGGGTAGAGCCGCTCTTCCCTGTAGCTTTCCTGGTACAGCACCGAGCCGCTTCGACCGTCGATGAACACGATCTTCGGGCGGAGAATGTAGCCTTTCCGTTCCGTGTAGACGCGCGTAGGCGTCACCGTGCGGCGGCCGAACTGGTCGTATATCTCGCGCTCCTGCGTCACGATGCCAGACGCCTGGTGCGCCCTGAAGATGATCGTCCCAGTGACGATGAGGGGCTGCTGGAACTCCTCGCCGATCTTCTTCCAGTACGCGGCGTTGGCGAAGAGCGGTTCGTAGGCTTCGAGATCCTTCTCGTCGTTGATCCGCTCGGGGAACGTCATCCCCCCGCCATTGCCGCCGGGAGCGAGCGCCTGTTCGCGCGCCACCTGCTGCAGGGGCAGTGCGTCTGCCTCGATCACGCGCAGCTTGCTCTTGGTCCGCAACTGGCTCCGCAGGAGGCGCACGGTCTCCATGTTGGCGTCCACATCGTCGCTGCCGCCGGAGATGAAGCCCGCCACGTGGACGCGCGAGAACGGCGACACGTCCAGCTTGGCCTGGATGGGCGTGTCGATCGGGATCTCGTAGACCGACGAACAGGCCACGCCCGTGGCCAGCAGGCCTGCGAGCGCGACGCTAGCTACCCGTGTTCCTCTTGGCGCGGTCATTGATTTCCTTGAAGAGGTCGTAGTTCTGCTGAATCGTGATGTTCTGGGGTTCCAGCTCCAGCGCCTTCTCGTAGGCCTTGCCGGCCTGCTCGAACTTGCCGAGCTGTTCGTACGCGATCCCCAGGTTGTTGAAGGCCGCCGCGTAGGTCGGGTCGATCTCCGTGGCGCGTTCCCAGCGGAAGACGGCCTCCTGCCAGAGGCCCCGCTGCGCCACCTTGATGCCGAATTCGACCTGCGAGCGTGCCTGACCCCGCGCATCCTGCGCGAACGCCACGCCGGACGCGCTCAGCACCACTACCAGCGCGAGCAGCCAGGAACGAGTCTTGATCATGGAAGTGGTTGCCAATATACACCTGTGCCCGAGGCCCTCGCGTGGCAGTTTCTGCCACGCCTCGCGCGTGCATGACCAATTGACGCGCCAGACGTCGATCCGGCCGCATGGCAGCACCTTTGCCTGCACATTCGGCACGATGGACGCCTCCCGCCTCGATGCCGCCGCCCTCGCCCTGGCCGCCGGAACGCAGCCTGCGCGCTGCGCCGCGCTGCTCAAGGCGACAGTCAGGACATGGCCCGTCCTGCCACTTGCCGAGAGCCTTGCGCTGCTGGCACAACACGGCCGGCTCGGGTCGGACGTGCCTGTGTCGCCCACGTACTGGCGATTCGAGGCCTCGCGGGTCCTGGCCCGGGCCAACGCCGCGGGTCACACGCTGCTCTGGCCGGCCCATCCGTCGTACCCACCGCTCCTCGGCACCATCGTCGACCCGCCGCTGGGGCTCTGGATGACGGGGCAGCTCGACGTGCTCGACAGTCCGGCGGTGGCGATCGTCGGTTCGCGCCGGGCCAGCGGCAGCGGACGCGAGGTCGCCTGGCAACTGGCCGCCGACCTGGCCGCCGCGGGTCTGGTCGTTGCCAGCGGGTTCGCCCTGGGGATCGACGCGGCAGCCCACAAGGGTGCCCTCTCTCGGGGGCGCACGCTCGCCGTACTCGGCTGCGGGCTGGATCAGTCGTATCCGAGCGGTCACGCCACTCTCAGGCAGGCGATCGAGGCGGCGGGCATGCGCGTCACCGAGTTCCCGCCGGGCACGCCTCCGCGGGCGCATCATTTTCCGCTGCGCAACCGTATCCTGAGCGGGTTGTGCCGGGCGGTGGTCGTGGTGCAGGCCGCCGAGCGGAGCGGATCGCTCATCACGGCACGGC
>CAYRAE010000296.1:0-5111 GCA_964422175.1 uncultured Luteitalea sp.
TGAGGATCGTGCTCGACAGTGCGATGCCCATCACGCTCATCGCTCCCGCGCTCGGTGCCGCGATCGGCTTCGCTCGATCGGATCTCGACGGGCTCGACACGGGCAGTGGCGCCGTACGGCTCATCACGCCGTCCGCGGGTTTGTGGCTCCATGCACAGGCCGAGCAGCACGGCGCGTCGACGTTCGCCGTGGGTGCGATGGCGGCTGTCGACGTCGCCGCACATCCGGGCCATCTGCGTTGCGAGTCTGCCACCGCACGGCTCAGCGGCGACTCGCCCGCGACGGCCCGCCTGATCGTCTCGAGCACGGCAACGCCGGGAAGTCGCCTCGTCACGTGGTGTCACACGCCCGACGCCGAGGCCAAGGCGCGCGTCATCGCAGACGTGCTCGCCGGGTCGGCCCGCCGCCCCTGACTCGCCCGGCTGATATGGTAGGAGTCGTTCGGACTCCGCGTGCCTCAGTTCCCCATCGGCGCGATCGCCCACGGTCGCGTTGCACAGGTCGTCACGGCGGCGCGACTCGCGACCGTCCTCGTACTGGTCCTCCTCCTCTGGGTCACCGCGTCGGTGCTGACGCGGACGGCTCACGACCAGCGCACGCGTCGTGCCGCGCGCGCAGCGGAAGCCGGCGAGCACGCGCTCGCTGAGGGCCGTCCCGAGGCCGCGGTCTCCGCGTTGCGCGAGGCGGTCGGGCTCGATCCCGATCGCGCCGCTCATCGTCTCGCGCTGGCACGCGCCCTCGTCGCCGGGGGGCACGACAGAGGAGCGCTCCCTTACGTGAACGAGGTGCTCAGGCAGGCGCCCGTCGACGGCGAGGCCAACCTCGTGCTCGCACGGATCCTCCGCACGACCGGCGCGAACGAGGAGGCCGAGTCGGCGTACTACAAGGCGATCTTCGGCCGATGGGCGCCCGATCGCTTCGAAGGACGTCAACAGGCCAGGCTCGAGCTCGTGGCGTTGTACGAAGAGACAGGCGACACCGCGCGCCTCCGCGCCGCGCTGCTGGAGCTCTCCGCCGCGTTCCCCGGGGACCGTGCCTTGCAGATGCACGCCGCCGATCGCCTGCTGGCCATCGGGTCCGTGGACGAAGCCGCGCGCGTGCTGCGCAGCGCGATGGAGCGCTTCGCGGATCCCGGCGACGCCCCCGCGCGCCTGGCCATGGCGGAAGTACGGCGCGGCAATGCCGCCGCCGCGTTCGACATCGCGCGGCGGGCGCTCGCGCGCGATGCACAGGACGCGGCGGCGCGCGCCGCGCGCGATCTCGCCGCCAGTGTCCTGTCGATCGATCCAGCCCTGCCACGACTCTCGGGTGCGGAGCGAACGCGCCGCACCAGGCGATTGCTCGCCGAGGCGGGTGCGCGCCTCGAATCCTGCGATGCGGCAGGAACCACATCGGGGCCCGTCACACTACCCGTCGCGGCACGCCGCTGGCTCGGCCAGCCCCGGGCCGACGCCGACGCCGGGTATGCCCTGCTCGAAGCGATCGCTCGCCGCCTGCGCGAGCGCTGTCCCGCGCCGACCGACACGGATGCCATAGGCCTGGTGCTCGACCGTCTCATCGAGGAGCCTCGCGATGCGCGATGAGGCAGGCACTCCGACAGACACACCGTGGCGCCTGACTGAAGCACAGCGCTTCCTGCTGCTGTCGGTCCTGATCGGTGTCTGCACGGGACTGCTCGTCGTGTGCTTCCACACGGCCATCGAACTGGTCGACTGGTACGTCCGCGATGCGGCGCAGAGCGTGGTGATGCGCGTGCTCGTGCCGGGGCTCGGTGCGGCGCTCGCGGCCTGCGTCGTCTATGTCGTGCGCGCCGGCGCCGGCAGCGGCATCGTGCGCACGAAAGCCGCGCTGTATGCGTCGGACGGCCACATCCCGTTCTCGGCGGTTCCCGGGAAGTTCGTGGCATGCGTGCTGTCGATCGGCACGGGCACGCCGCTCGGTCCCGAGGATCCCGCGCTGTTGATGGGTGCCGGTATCGCGTCTCGCCTCGGGAGGACGTTCGCGCTCACGCGGCGGACCATGCGGATGATCGCGCCGGTGGGCGCCGCCGCCGGCATCGCCGCCGCCTTCAACACGCCGATCACCGGCGTGCTCTTCGTGATGGAAGAAGTCATGGCCGGATGGGACACCGCGGTCATGGGCTCCATCGTCCTCGCCGCGGTGGCGTCGGTGGTGACCACGCGGATGTTCCTCGGCGAGAGTCCGCTGTTCCGTGTGCCCGACGTTGCGAGCATCGGCACGCCGCTCGAAGCGCTGGCCTACGTGGCGCTCGGCGTGGCTGCCGGCCTCTTCGCCACGCTCTACGTGCGCGGCGCGGCGCTGGTGCGCTACAGGCTCGGCGCATTCCGGCTGCCGGTGGCCGTCGGTCCGTTGCTCGCCGGGTTCGTGGTCGGCGCCGTGTCGCTCGCCGCGCCCGAAGTGCTCGGCACGGGCTATCGTCCGATGGACGCCGCGCTGAACCTCCAGTACCCGTGGCAGACGATGGCGTGGCTGGCGCTGGCCAAGCTGTGCGTGGCGGTATTGGCGTTTGCCGTGGGCACGCCGGGCGGGCTCTTCGCGCCGACACTGTTCCTCGGCGTGATGCTCGGCGGCGCGTTCGGCGGACTCGCGCCCGCGCTCCTGCCGATGGTGCCGACGTCACAGAGCATGCTGGCGCTGGCGGGGATGGCGGGCGTCTTCGCCGGCGTGTTCCGCGCGCCCATGACGGCAGTGTTCATGACGTTCGAGTTGAGCGGCACATCGGCGGCGATCCTGCCGGCGATGGTGACGTCCACGCTCGGCTTCCTCATCGCGCGGCAGTTCCAACGCACATCGATCCTGGATCTGGTGGCTGAACACGAGGGCGCCACTCTGCCCTCTGCGCGCCTGGCCCGGGCCGACGAACCGCTCCACGTGGAAGACGCGCTGCAGCCCGTGACGGGGGACACGATTCTCGCCCTCCACGGCGATACGACGATCGGCACCGCGCTCGCGGCGGCAACGCCACGCACGACCACCGTCGTCATCGCGCTTCCTGACGATCGGTGGGCCGTCGCCACGCGCGAGATGCTCGAACGCCTCGCCACCGCCGGTACCGCGAACGCGCTCATCGCGACGCACGCCGACGTGGCGCGCGTCGCGCCGGCATATCCGGACGAACTGCTCGACGTCGCGCTGCGTTTGCTCGCCCGCGCACCGGCTGTCCCCGTCGTCTCACGCCTGGATCCGGATCGACTCCTCGGCGTGATCACCAGAGAGGACGTCAGGAGCGCGTACGGGTTGACGTAAGTGAACGGCGACTCGTCAGTGCGCGCCGACAAGGAGATCGAAGCCGCGTGGACGCGGGAGCCCGTCGGCCTCTCTCACTCGACGTGTGCGTTCGAGGGTACCAGCGGCAGTCTCCTCGGGCACCGGCGAGCACGCACCGGTGCGAATCACCGTGAACGCTTCGGCGAGCGACGCCTCGTTCGGGTCACCGAGCTGATGAGCGGGGTCGTCGAGTGCCGGGCAATCGGCGGCGATGCCACCGAAGAAGTCACCCTGTCCGAGTGCGTTCCTGAGCGCGAAGGCCACCGGGTACACGACCTTGTCGCACATCGTGAAGCCGTACTGGCCGACGGGCTTGCCGTACGTGGCCTGGCCGACGGTGACGACGGGGATGAACGGGCGCAGGGCGTTGATCACGAGCTCGCTCGCCGACGCCGAGGCGCCCGTCGTGATCACCACGACCCTGTCGAGCGGCAGCGCCTGTTCGCGCACGTCGAACCTGGTGATCTCGTTGCGGAACGCGTTGCGCGTGTTGTGGAAGTACTCGGCGAACACCTGTCCTTCGGTACGGCGGCCACCGATGAGGCTCGCCAGGTGCTGCGCGACGGCGACCAGTCCGCCGCCGTTGTAGCGCAGGTCGAGCACCAGTTCCGTGGCGCCCGCCTCGCGCAGCGCGCCGAACGCCTCGTCGAGCGCCGCGTGCGATGGCGTGACGAAGTTGCGGAAGAACAGGTAGCCGATCTTCTTCCCGTCCACCTCGTTGACGTTGAGGACCGACACGGTCGGGATCGTCACCGGCCGCTTGACCATCGTCGCATCGACCGAGGTGCCGTCGGGCCGCTCGTAGCGGATCTCCACGGTGAAGCCCTCGGTCGAGGGTCCCAGTGCCGCCGCGAGCCCGCCTGTCATGAGGAGCGCGTTGACGCGCTGCTGCGCGATCCACGTGATGCGATCGCCGCGGCGCAGTCCGGCGTCCGATGCCGGGCTGTCGGGAAACACCTGCAACATGCGCAAGCCGACACCGTCGTAATCGTGGCTGAATCCGAAGCCGATGAACTGGCTGTCCGAATAGAAGGCCTCTTCGGCCTGCCGCGCACCGATGTAGCTGAAGTGCGAATCGAGCGGCATGTAGCGCAGCGCTTCGAGCACCTGCTCAGGCGAACTGTAGTTGGTGACGTTGATCGTCGGCAGCTGGGTGTCCCAGTAGTAGAACGTCCGCATCACGTCGTAGACGTAGCGGTTCTGCCCGAGCGTGGAGCAATTCGTGAGCGTCTGCGCGCTCGAGGCGGGTACCAGTGCCGCGAATGCGGCGGCGACGGCCGTGGCGACAAGAGCGAAGCGACGCATGACGAGGCACTCCCGTACGCGTCGGCTGGCACACGGCGCGCAGTCTCGGAGCGTAGCACGAGCTGTATCATGGCCGGCGTATGCGCTCCTTGTGGTTCGTGGCGGCCGGTGGTGCGGTGGGCGCCGTCGCGCGCGCGTCCGTCGCCACGGCGATTCACAACCGATGGCCGTCCACGCTCCCGCTCGGCACCATCATCGTCAACCTCTCCGGCTGCCTGATACTCGGCCTGTTGGCGGGCGTCCTTGAATCGCGTCCGGATGTGAGCCCGGCGTGGCGAGCGTTCGGCAGCGTCGGCGTCATCGGCGCCTACACCACGTTCTCGACGTTCGAGCTCGAGACCCTCTCCCTCCTCGAACGCGGCCATCTCGTCCCAGCCCTCGTCAACGTCGCGTTCAGCCTCCTCGCGGGCCTCGTCGCCGTCTGGGCAGGCCAGGCCGTCGGCCGCACGATCTGACGACGGGAGGCTTACGGCTTACGGCTTACGGCTTACGGCTTACGGCTTACGGCTTACGGCTTA
>CAYRAE010000297.1:0-5109 GCA_964422175.1 uncultured Luteitalea sp.
CCGGTTGCCGGTTGCCGGTTGCCGGTTGCCGGTTGCCGGTTGCCGGTTGCCGACAGGACACTAGTCCCTGGTCAGCGTCACCACCGTCTCCACGTGGGCGGTCATCGGGAACAGATCGAACGTCGTCATCGACGTGACACGGAGGCCCGAGGCGACGAGCGTCTGAAGGTCGCGCGCCAGCGTGGCCGGGTCGCACGACACGTAGGTCACCGCTGACGGATGTATCGACGCGAGGGCCTCGCTCACCACGCGCGACAACCCAGTCCTCGGAGGATCGACGATCACATGCGCGTCGGCGAGCGCCGCGGCATCCTGCTTCACGAATCCCTCGACATCGCCGCGGACAGCCCGCACGCGCGTGCCGTACGGCGCGGCGTTGACGACGAGATCTTCGGCGCTCACCGCGTCACCTTCGACGCACACGACCGCTGGCGCGCCAGCGGCAGCCGCACCGATGCCGAACAGACCGACGCCGGCGTAGAGATCGACAACGCGAGCATCGCCACGCATGGTCCCGATCACATGGGGAACGAGTCGCGGCAGAAGGCAGCGGTTGCCCTGGAAGAAGGCCGACGCATGCCGCGCGAGCGCCGGCGCGTCCGGCGCTGTCACGCCAAGGCTCGTCATCGACTCGCGCACCCACGGGTGGCCTGCGATCGCGACGGGATGGCGCGACGCGGCAAGCCCCGCGCTCACGCCCGTGTACTCGTCACTCCCCTGCACGCCCGCAATCGCATCGCTCCACACGTCGCCGTGCCGCGGCAGCGGACGCGACAGTTCCAGATGCGCCGCACGCGCCGCGCCATCGACAGACTGCGTCACCACGATGGCCTCGATGGTCCGCACCACGTCGGGCCGCAGACGTCCGACGATCTCCTGGGCCAGTTCGAGCAGGCCCGGGGCGAGCTGCCCCGACGGGCCGGCGTCGCACAGGGTGTGCGTCCCTTCGCGATAGAAACCGACACGACCGCCACTGACGTGCAGGCGCGCACGCAGGCGCCATTCCCGCGTCGGCGATTCCACGACGTCGATCGGCGGCAAATCGCGAAGACGGCCGATGCGCACCAGCGCGTCTTCGACGATCGCGCGCTTCAGGTCGAGCTGTCGTGGATAGGCCACATGCACGAACGCCAGGCCGCCACACAGGGGATCGACGTCGGGCACGACGCGATCCGGCGACGCTTCCTCGACATCGACCACCGTGCCGAACGCCACACCCTTGCCCGAGCGCTCGAGGACGATCCGCACACGCTCACCGGGGATCCCGCCGCTCACGAGCACGACGCGACCGTCGATCCGCGCGAGCGATCGCCCGCCGGCCACGGGCTTCTCCAGCGTGACGGCGACTGTCTCGTCAGCCATCGAGTCGCACCTGTGGCAACAGGAACCGTCGTCGCGCCAGCTCGCGCAACAGCGTCGCTTCCGCGTCGGCCAACGCCGGCGCGGGCATGGAACCGCGATGCGGCGCCAGTTCCTCCGCGGCGTGTCGACGCAGGTCGTCGCGTTCGGCGTTCGACAGCGCGCGTACGGCCGCGCTCGTCATCTCCTCGTCGATGGTGCCCAATCGTGCGATGAGCGTCGCACGTGCATCGCCGCGAGCGCCACGCGCCTGATCGAGACAGGCGTCGGCGGCGCCGATCGTGGCACCGAGCGCATCACGCAGCAGCGGGGGGACATCGCCGGTGGCCAGTACGGCAGACAGCCGCACGAGCACGCGCTCGATGTGCCGCGGTAGTGACGGGCCGCGCCCGACCGGCGACACGGGCACATCTGCCGCGTCGTCGACGGTCGGAGCATCCGAACCCTGAACGACGTGGGCGCCAACAGCCCGCCGCCACTGCTCGAACGCATCGCGCACGTCGGCCTCGCAGAACTCGATGCGAAGCGGACGCCTCTGGGAACCGCGTGCCGCGCGGCGCGCCTGCGTGCGATCCACCCCGTGCAGCACGATGCGTACGGGAATGCCTTCGGATGCCCAGCCGGAGACGAGCAGGAACGCCGGCCCGACGATGCGCACGAGGTGCCCGCCGTTCACGCGGCACAGGTGGGCCTCGACCTCGCGGCAATACGCCCCGATGTCGACACCATCCGCCTTCGCATCGGTGCCCCGCGTCATGCGTCGGCTGTCTCCAGCAGCCACTCGACCTCGCCGCCGTGGACGACGTGTTCGCCGTCGATGCAACGCACGCGCAGTGCACCACGTTCGTCGATGCCAGCCGCGCGCCCCTCGCGCGTCACGCCATGCGCGTGCCAGCGGACGGGTGTGCCGTCCACCGAGGGAGCCATGTCTCGCCACTGCGCACGGATCTCCGCCGCACGTCCGTCAGCGAGACGCCTCACACCTTCCGACAGGCGCGTGAGCAGCGCCGTCACGAGCGGTGATACGAGCGCCACGCCGTCGCGCGGTGATGGCACCACGCCGTCGAGCGCGATCATGCGCGCCGCCACGTCAGGCGGCGCGGACGTCGACACGACGTTGATGCCAATCCCGACGACGATGGTCCTGAGGGCGGCGCCGTCTCCGGCTCCTTCGGCGAGGATGCCGGCGAGTTTGCGCCATGCCAGGGGCTGAAGCCCCTGGCCTCCATATGGCGCGGAGCGCACCATGACGTCGTTGGGCCACTTGAGTTCCACGCCGGTCGCACCGATGTCGCCCAGCGCCGACACGACGGCCACGCCGGCCATCAGCGTCACCAGCGACGTTACCGGCGATGCCGCGTCGGTGCGGACGGCAGGCCACGCTTCTGGCCGCAGGAGCGTGGAGAGATACAGGCCATGCGCGTCGGGCGAGTGCCACGTTGCGCCACGACGACCGCGGCCAGCCGTTTGAGCCGCCGCGACCGACGTCCATCCCTCCGGCGCACCCTCACCCGCCGCACGCGCGACATCGTCGTTGGTGGAGGAGGTGGTGGCGTGGATCGAGACGTGGCGCGCGAACGCACCTGACGTAGGCAGCGCGCGCGCCACACCGTCTCGCACGGCGGCGAGCCAGGCGGCAGTGGTGGTGCTCACGGGACCGGCGCGATCTTGAAACTGAGATCCACGGCGGGCGACGAATGCGTCAGCGCACCCACCGAGACGAAGTCCGCCCCCGTCGTGGCGATGGCGGGAATGCGATCGAGCGTGACGCCGCCAGACACTTCCACCAGCGCGCGCCCCTTCGCGCGACGCACCGTCTCGGCGAGCGTGTCGAGGTCCATGTTGTCTGCGAGGATGCGCGTGGCGCCGGCGTCGAGCGCGACGTCGAGTTCGTCGAGCGTCCGCACTTCCACTTCGACGACCATGTCTTCGGCGGCCGTGCGCATCCGTTCGAGCGCCTGCCGCACGCCACCCGCCAGTGCGATGTGGTTGTCCTTGATCAGAATCCCATCGTCCAGCGCGAACCGATGGTTCGTCGCCCCACCGGCCCTCACGGCGTACTTCTCCAGCACGCGTAACGTCGGCGTCGTCTTACGCGTGTCGAGCACGACGAGCGGATGGCCGGCGGCAGCCTCGGCATAGCGCCGCGCCATCGTGGCGATGCCCGACATGCGCTGCATGAAGTTGAGTGCCGTGCGTTCCGCGGTGAGCAGGGCGCGCGCGCGGCCCGTGACTTCCGCCACGAGCGTGCCCGCCTCACAGAAGTCGCCGTCGGCGCGATGACGCACCATCACGCTCGCCGGATCCAGCTGCAGGAACGTTTCCTCCGCAACGTCGAGGCCGGCGATGACGCACGGCTCCTTGGCCAACAGGCGCCCGAGGCCGCGCTGCGAATCCTCGACCGTGCCTTCGGTGGTGACGTCGCCCCACCCGAGATCCTCGGCCAGCGCGCGGCGGACCAGTTCCCGGTACAACGCCTTGTCGAGCGGCGCCAGCGGCGTGCTCACGCGTTGACCTCTGGTGCGGGTTCCAGTTCGCCGAGTTCGACCGTCGCGGCACGCGGATCGCCCTCCGACGTCCGCACCTGCCTGACGAAACCCGAGGCGGCCACATCGGCGCGCGCGGCCTCGAAGGCCGCGAGATCGGCGGCCGACGCCGTCACGTGGAAGTCGACGACAGGCGTGCGCAGCGGCTTCTTCGCTTCCGACTTGGTACGGCGGATCTCGCCGAGCGCCCACGACGCCATCGCAAGTGCGTCGCTGCCTGCCTCATCGGCGGTCCCGCCGATCGCGTCGAGCACCTCGGCCGACGTCGGCCACGCCGCGTGATGCACCGAGCCCGGCTTCCACCACGACCACACTTCCTCGGTGACGTACGGGAGGAACGGCGCGAAGAGGCGCAGCAGCGTGTCGAGCGTGACCACCATCGCCGCGTTGGCCGATGCCGCGCCATCCACGCCGAGATCGCCGTAGCGACGCGCCTTCACGAGTTCGAGGTAGTTGTCGCAGAAATCCCAGAAGAACTGCTCGGTACGCTCGAGTGCGCGCGTGTAGTTGTAGTCCTCGAGATCGGCCGTCGCGTCGGCGACGAGCGCGGCAAGCCTCGTCACGAGCCCGCGATCGACGGGCGCGATGATGGCGCCCATCGGCTCGGTGCGTCCGAGCGCGAACTTCGCGGCGTTGAGCAGCTTGATCGCAAGACGGCGCCCCACACGCATCTGCCCCGTGTCGAACGCCGTATCAGCGCCGGGCCTGCCGCTCGCGGCCCAGTAGCGGACTGCGTCAGAGCCATGCTCCTCGAGCAGCCCCATCGGCGTGACGACGTTGCCCTTCGACTTGGACATCTTCTTGCGGTCGGGGTCGAGCACCCAGCCCGAGATGGCCGCGTGCGTCCAGGGCAGCGAGTCCTGCTCGAGGTGCGCGCGCAGCACCGTGGAGAAGAGCCACGTCCTGATGATGTCGTGCGCCTGCGGCCGAAGGTCCAGCGGGAACACGCGCGCGAACGTGTCCGCGTCCTCTCCCCACTGCGCGACGATCTGCGGCGTGAGCGACGATGTCGCCCACGTGTCCATGATGTCGGGATCGCCGATGAAGCCGCCGGGGACGCCGCGCTGCGAGGCGTCGTATCCCTCCGGGGCGTCGGTGGACGGATCCAGCGGCAGTCGCGCCTCGTCGGCCACGATCGGCGCGTCGTATTGCACGGTGCCGTCGGCGGCGATCGGATACCACACGGGGAACGGCACGCCGAAGA
>CAYRAE010000298.1:0-5099 GCA_964422175.1 uncultured Luteitalea sp.
CAACTGGTTCTTCTTCGTGTTCACCGGGTTGTTCGCCGCGTTCGTGCCCGGAGACGTCGTGGGAGAGATGACCAGCATCGGGACGTTGTTCGCGTTCATGCTGGTCTGCGCGGGCGTGTGGATCATGCGTGTGCGTCGGCCGGACATCCCGCGCGGCTTCCGCGTGCCGGCGGTGCCCCTGGTCGCACTGGCGGGCATCTTCACGTGTGGCGCGATGGTGTACGGCCTCGGGTGGACCAACTGGCTGCGACTGGCGGGTTGGCTTGCGCTGGGCCTGGTCATCTACTTCGGCTACGGGAAGCAGCACAGCAAGTTGAACAGCCATGCGTGACGTGACACGGCGCGCTGCCGTGGCCTCGCAGCGAAGCGAGGTCCGGTGAGCGCGCGGTTCCTCGACGGCGCGGCGCTCGCGCGCCGCATGCGCGAAGACCTGCAGCCGCGCGTGCAGGCCTTCACGACCCAGGCCGGGCGTCCGCCCGGCCTGGCGCTGGTGCTCGTGGGCGACGATCCCGCCTCACACGTGTACGTCGGCAGCAAGCAGACGCACGGTGCGGAGGTCGGCTTCCGTGTCGACCTCCATCCGCGCCCGGCAAGCGCGTCGATCGACGACGTGCTGGAACTCGTGCAGGCCCTCAACGCGGAACCGGGTATCGACGGAATTCTCGTGCAGTCGCCGCTGCCTGCCGCGATGGGGAGTGACGCGGCGCGACGCGTCTTCGAAGCCATCGATCCCGCCAAGGACGTCGACGGTTTCACGGCCGAGAACGTCGGCAGGCTCGTGCAGAACCGTGATGGCCTCGTGGCCTGCACGCCCGCAGGCATCATCGAACTGCTGGAGCGTGAGCAGGTGCCGATCGCAGGGCGGCGCGCCGTGGTCATCGGCCGCAGCGACATCGTCGGCAAGCCGATGGCGCTGTTGCTGCTGCATCGTCATGCCACGGTGACCATCGCGCATTCGAAGACGGTGGACCTGCCCGCCGTCGCACGCGAGGCAGACATCCTCGTCGCCGCAATCGGGCGCGCCGGGTTCGTGACACCCGACTTCGTCAAGCCCGGCGCGGCGGTCATCGACGTGGGCATGAACCGCGTGACGGGCGAAGCCGACGTCATCGCGTTCTTCGGCGAGGGCTCGAAGCGCCACGAAACGTGGAAGGCGAAGGGCTCCGTGCTGATGGGCGACGTGCACCCCGCCGTCGCCGACGTAGCGGGTGCCCTCACCCCCGTGCCCGGCGGTGTGGGGCCCCTCACGATCGCCATGCTGATGCACAACACGCTGACCGCCGCCCAACGCCGGACGGGCATCAGCGTCTGAGGGGGCCGGGCTACGTGGGCTCGACCGAGCGCAGCCAGCGGGCCAGCATCGCCACTTGCGCGTCTGTGTCGGCGAAGGTGCCGTCGGTCATGACGACGCGGTCGGCGGACTCGACCTTCTCCGCGATCGGCCATTGCGCGGCCAGACGCGCGTCCGCCTCTGCTTCAGACAATCGGTCGCGCGCCATCAGACGTGTCCGCTGCGTCGCGGGCTCGCAGGCCACGACGACGACGACGTCGAAATCGTGCGTGCGTCCCGTCTCGAAGAGCAGGGGGATGTCGGCAATCGCCGGCCCGCGATAGCCGCTTGCCGCAAGGTCCGCGAACCACGCGTCGATGCGCCACCTGACCTCGGGGTGGATGATGGCTTCGAGGTCGGTACGGGCGAGTCGGTCGGCGAAGACGATCGCTCCGAGCGCCGAGCGGTCCAGCGCGCCCGAGGCATCGAGCACGCCCGCGCCGAACCGTTCCGCCACCGCGCGCAGTCCGTCCGAGCCGGGTGCCACCGCATCGCGCGCGAGCTGGTCGGCATCGATGACTGGCAGCCCCGCATCACGTAATCGATTAGTGACGTATGACTTGCCCGTGGCGATGCCCCCCGTCAGGCCGACGCGCACCACGCCGTCAGGCATCGGTGTCTTCGCTGTTGCGCGCGGGCGCGAGCCGGTCCTCGACGAACGAGTTCCACTCATGGCAGTGCGGACACCGCCAGAGCAGTTCCTTGCTCCGGTACCGGCAGCGCAGACAGATGTGCGGATCCTTGTAGAACACCGCGTCGCGGCTGTGCGTGACGTAGCGCTCGACGGCCGCTTCGTCCAGGTGCAGCGCGAGGAGGATGTCCCACGCGCCCTGATGGAGCAGGAGCGCATGGGGGTTGATGGTGAGCGCCGCCAGGACGAGCTGCAGGGCCTCGTCGGGGCGGCCCGCACGCAGCATGTGGCGCGACAGCGCGAGACGCGCGCGCCAGTCCTGCGGATGGTCGGTCGCGATGCGGCGGAACAGGTGCTCGAAGGCGTCGGGCCTGCCCGCTGCGGTATAGGCGTCGGCGAGACGATCGGCCACGAGATGGGCCCGCGCCGGCATGGACGCGACGAGCTGCTCCCAGACCTCCACCGCACCGGGCATGTCTCCGGCGTCGCGCCTGACGTCGCCCAGGTTCAGGTACGCCGGAGCCACATCGGCATCGAGCTCGATCGCGGCCTCGAAGTGACGGCGCGCGGCCGTGAGGTCGTGTCGCGCGAGCGCCTGCATCCCGAGCTCGTTCTCGAGGAACGCCTGGATCTGCTGGTGGCGCTTCGTGCGCTGCTCCGGTTCGTCCTCGCGCGCGAGTTCCCGGCGTACGCGATACGCCTCCGACCACTGGTTCTGGTCTTCGTAGAGCTTCTGCAACTGCAGCAGCGCGTGCTCGTTGCTCGGGTCCAGTCGCAGCACCTCGCCGAACGCCTCGTGCGCGCGATCGACGAAGCCTCCGCGCGTGAAGTCGAGACCCAGGCAGAGCAGGGCATATGTGTGTTCGAGCTTGCTCAGACGCGGGCGCTGGAGGATCTGCTGATGGATCTGGATCGCGCGACCGACCTGTCCCTTCTCGCGATACAGGTTGCCGAGGATCATGTGGATCTCCACGGCGTCCTCGTCCACGCGCGCGGCCTGGCTCAGTTCCTCGATCGCGTGATCGAGCTGGTTGGCCACGAGGAAGTTGAGGCCCTGGATGTAGTGCGGCGACTGCCGCGCCTTGCGGCGGTCGATCCAGCGGCCTTCGTGCAGCTTGTAGCGCTCCCACGCCTTGCCGGCGGCGAGGCCGAGCAGGAGCGCGACGAGCGCGGAGAGAAGCGGGAAGTAGTCAGCGATCACGAGCGTTCGTGGCCATGTGTGGCAACCAGCGCGTCCCATCGGCCCTGGGCACGCAGTATCTCTTCGATGAGCGAGCGCGCCGCCCCGTGCCCGCCCGGTGCCGGGCTCACGAAGTGGACGGCAGCACGGACTTCCGGAACGGCATCGGACGGACAGGCCGCCAGGCCCACGCGACGCAGCACCGGCAGGTCTACCACATCGTCACCCATATACGCGACAGTTTCGGCCTCCCACCCTCGCGTCCGCATCAATTCATCGAGGACGGCGGCCTTGTCGGACACACCCTGGTGCACGGGATCGAGCCCCAGTTGTTTCGCACGATGCAGCGTGGCCGCCGAGTGCCGCGCCGAAATCACGCCGACCGTCAGGCCCGCCCGTCGCGCGATGACGATACCGGCGCCGTCCTTGATGTCGAAGCGCTTGGTCTCGCGCCCGTCGCCGTCGATGTAGACGCCGCCGTCGGTCAGCACGCCGTCGACGTCGAAGAGCAGCACCGCGATGCGGCGCGCCAGCGCCACGACGCCTGAAGGCGAGGGTGCGGGCATCAGAAGAGCTCCGTCTGCCACAGATCGTGGATGTGCAGCACGCCCACCGGCGCGCCAGCGGCATCGACCACCGGCACGGACGTGATGCGTCGCGTCTCCATCACCTGCAGCGCCTCCGCCGCGAGGACGGTCGCGGGGATCGTGACGGGCGTGCGCGTCATGACGTCGCGTGCGGCGTGTGGCGCGATGTCCTCGTTGCGCAGCATGAAGCGTCGCAGGTCGCCGTCGGTGACGAGGCCTTCGAGCCGGCCTGTCGCGTCGACGACGCACGTCACGCCGAGTCCCTTGCGGCTCATCTCGTAGATGACGTCGCGTAGGGGCGTTGTCGCGGCGACCACGGGCATGGCCTCGCCGGCGTGCATCAGCTGATCGACGCGCATCAACCGCTTGCCGAGAGACCCGCCGGGGTGTCGGAACGCGAAATCGTCGGCGCGGAAGCCCTTCGTCGTGAGCACGACCATCGCGAGCGCATCACCAAGGGCGAGCGCCGCCGTCGTACTCGCTGTCGGGGCGAGGTTGAGCGGACACGCTTCGGCGTCGACGCCGCAATCGAGATGGACGTCGGCGATCTGCGCCAGGGTCGATCGTGACGCGCCGGTCATCCCGATGAGGCGCGCGCCGAGCCGCTTGACGATCTCGGCCAGCCGCACGACTTCCGGCGTTTCGCCACCGTGCGACAGGGCCATCACCACGTCGACCTGCGTGACCACGCCGAGATCGCCGTGCAGGGCTTCGGCCGGGTGCAGGAAGAACGCGGGCGTGCCCGTGCTCGCGAGCGTGGCGGCGATTTTCCGGCAGATGATGCCCGACTTGCCCATGCCCGTGACGATCACGCGCCCGCGACACTCGGCCAGCAGCGTCACGGCCTGTTCGAAGCGCGCATCGAGCCTGGCCACGAGACCATGGATCGCGTCGGCTTCGGTCCGCAGCACGCGCGCGGCGAGTGCGAGCGCATCGGAACGTGGCACGTCTGGCGGCTCGTGCATGAGGGGCGTCACGCAGTCACGGCCGCGTGGATGCGCGTGAGGCGGTGCAGCAGCGCCGGCAGCAGGTCGAGACGCAGCGCGTTCTCGGCATCGGACTTCGCCCGGGCGGGCTCCTCGTGGACTTCCATGAACACGCCGTCGACGCCCGCCGCCACACCGGCACTCGCCAAGGTCTCGATGTAGGCAGCCTGGCCGGCCGTACGTCCATCGCCGGCGCCGGGCAGTTGCAGGCTGTGCGTGACGTCGTGGATCACCGGAGCGCCGAGCGCACGCAGTTGCGGGAATGCGCGCATGTCCACGACGAGATTGTGGTATCCGAACGACGTGCCTCGCTCGGTGAGCAGCACGCGCGCGTTGCCGGACGCGCGCACCTTCTCCAACGGGAACCGCATGTCGGCCGGCGCCA
>CAYRAE010000299.1:0-5079 GCA_964422175.1 uncultured Luteitalea sp.
TGGATCAGGATCGCCGCCAGGTGGACCTCGGCGTCGTCGAGGTCCTCGATCGCATTCGCGAATCCGAGCGCAACCGTGGACCGCGCACGAGCAAGACCGCACCGAAGAGCGAGAGCCGCCCGAGCAACGGCCGCCCAGGGAAAGGCAGGCCCGGCAAGCGGGAACGCGCGATCAAGAAGGCGGTGAATGGACGGAAGGGGTGAGCCGGCAACCGGCAATCGGCAACGGGCAACCGGTCACCACGGCCGGTCAGCCGGTAGGGCCGGCCCTCCGGGCCCGGCCGACAAGCGCCGCTACGTCCGAAGAACGGGTAAATGAGAGGATGCCGATCGTGCACCTCACGATCGCCACGGCAGGGCACATCGATCACGGCAAGAGCACGCTGGTCCAGGCGCTGACGGGGACGCATCCCGATCGATTGCCTGAGGAGCGTGCGCGCGGGATCAGTATCGAACTCGGGTTCGCGCACACCACCGTCGGCGACGTGACGCTGTCGTTCGTCGACGTGCCCGGTCACGAGCGATTCGTGCGGACGATGCTGGCCGGCGTGGGCGGGATCGATGCGGTGTTGCTGGTGGTGGCGGCAGACGAATCGGTGATGCCGCAGACGCGCGAGCACTTCGACATCTGTCGCCTGCTGGACGTGCCCGCCGGCGTGATCGCGCTCACGCGCTGCGATCTGGCCGACGAGACGATGCAGGGCGTGGCGGAGCTCGACGTACGCGCGTTGGTGGAGGGATCGCCGCTGGCCGATGCGCCGATCGTGCGCGTGTCGGCGACGACGGGCGCGGGCCTCGACGAACTGCGTCTCGCGCTGCTCCAATGTGCACAGGCGCGTCGAGTGAGAGACGCGGCGACCCCGGCACGTCTGCCGATCGATCGTGTCTTCACCGTGAAGGGCTTCGGTACCGTCGTCACGGGCACGCTCTGGTCGGGGCGTATCGCGCCGGAGTCCGAGCTCACGGCGTGGCCTGGGGGCCAGCGCGTGCGTGTGCGCGGCGTCCAGGTGCATGGGGCGCCGGCACCGTACGCGGATGCCGGACAACGCGCCGCGCTCAACGTCGCGACGCTCGGACGCACCGAGATCGATCGTGGCCACGTGCTACTGGCCGACGGTGTCGCGCTTTCGACGCGTCGCCTCGCCGTCGACGTGACGGTGCTGCGTGGTGCGGTCGGGCCCGGAGCGCCGACCCTACCCCTGGCACTGCGGCATGGCATGCGGCTGCACGTACACCTCGGTACGACGTCGGTGGTGGGGCGGCTCATTCTTCCGTCAGTGGATGCTGACGGATCGGCGCGCGCGCTGAGCGCGGGTGCGCGTGGCGCGGCGGTGTTGCGGCTCGAGACGCCGCTGCCGGCGCGTCGGGGCGACCGCCTGGTGTTGCGGTCGTACTCGCCGGTGACGACGGTGGGCGGTGCGGTGGTGCTCGATCCCGCGCCGCCGGCGCGTGGCGTCCCGTCCGCGGCTCCCGCCGTCACCGATGTTGCCGCGCTGCTGCTGGCGCGTGTGCGCGAAGCGGGACCCCTCGGCTGCGCGCGCGTCGATCTGCCCGCCAGGTGCGGCGTGGCTCCCCCCGATCTGTACGGCGTGGCGCAACGGTTGACCGACGAGGGGGTGCTCGCTGCGGCGGGGCAGTACTGGGGGGCCGTCGAGATCCTCGACGGCATGCAGCAGGCGATGCTCGCGCGCCTCGACGAGGCGATGGCATCCAACCCACTGAGCGGCGGCGTGCCGCGGGCCGCTCTGCGCAAGACAGGCGGACGACGATGGCGCGTGGAGGTGGCCGACCTGGTGCTCGCGCGTCTGGCCGACGCGGCGATCATCACTGGCGAGGACCGGATCACGCGTGCGACGGCGCAGGCGCCTGGGCGTGACCCCGTCGATGTGCGCGTCCTGGCGTCGCTCGATGCGGCCGCGCTGGCTGGCATGACCGTGGCGGATCTCGAGGCGACGGGGGACGCGCCGGACCGGAAGTCGCTGTCGGCGGTGTTGTCGCGCCTGGCGCGCGGCGGCGATGTGGCGCGCGTGGGCGACCTCTACGTGTCACACGCGAGGCTGATGGGGCTCGTGGATGACCTTCGGGCGGCATCCCGCAGTGGTGACGGAACGGGAAGAGTCGAGATCGGGTGGTTCAAGGACCGCTACGGTCTGACGAGGCGTGCCGCGATCCCCTTGCTGGAATGGCTCGATCGCACGCGCGTCACACGGCGGGAGGGCGACGCGCGCGTCGTGATCGAGACGCGATGACGGCTACTCGTCCTTGGCGGCCACGCCGTCCTTGGTGGCGTCCTTGAAGTTGCGGATCCCCTTGCCGATGCCGCGACCGATCTCCGGCAGGCGGTTCGCGCCGAAGATCAACACGACGATGAAGAGGATGATGACCAGCTCGGGGATACCGATCGGTCCGAAGCCCAGCGCAATCATGAGGTGCTCCTTGTCGTACAGCGACTGCCGGTGATTCTATCATTCGACTCCCGCCTCGTCCTGCCGGCCTGTGTCCTGCTGCTGGCGCTGTCGGTGCCGGTGAGCCCGGGACGCGTGGCGTGGGTGCATGCCGCTGGTGCCGACGCCCAGGAGTTCGTCGCGCGAACGGAGCTCGTGGAGGTCTACGCGACGGTCACCGACGCGAAGGGCCGCCTGGTCACCGACCTCACGCGCGACGAGTTCGTGGTGCTCGAAGACGGCGTGCCGCAGACCGTCGCCACGTTTGCCGACGGAGAGCAGCCCGTGTCGATCGCGCTGGCCGTCGACAGGAGCTGGAGCATGGCCGACGGACGGCTCGCTGCGGCGCAGCGAGGTGGACGCGAACTCCTCCTGGAACTCGGCGACCAGGACCGGACCATGCTCGTGGCGATCGGATCCGACGTCGAGGTGGCGGTGCCCCTCACCAACGATCGCCTGGCTGTCGACACGGCGTTGCAGGGGCTTGATCCGTGGGGATCGACGGCGCTGCGCGACGCCGTGGTGACGGCGTTCGACGCGATCGAGCCCGCGCCCGGCCGTCGCGCCCTCGTGCTGGTGTCCGACGGCCTGGAGCGCAACAGCCGGCTGAGCGCCGAGGACGTGCTGGCGCGCGTGCGGGCGAGCGACGTCCTGGCGTATCCGCTGGTCCTGCAGCGCAAGGTCCCGGACCTGCTGCAGGAACTGGCCGACGCGACGGGAGGCCGCGCCGAGCGCGTCAGGCGGCTGCGCGATCTCCCGACGGCGATGCGCCGGATCGCGACGGAACTGCGGCATCAGTATCTGCTCGGCTATCAGCCCCAGCGCGCGACGCAGGCGGGGGAGTATCGCCGGATCGAGGTGCGCGTCACGCGCGACAGGCACCAGGTGCGGGCGCGGACGGGCTATCTCTCGCGCTGAGATCGGCCGGATGCCACCCTGCGAACGTCAAAAGCCCGAGCCACATGAGGCGACGGGATGGCCCGGGATCGCTCTGCCGGTTGCGGCTCGCGCAAGAGTGCTGCCAGAATGAACGCGTTCTCTCGTTCCCGCCCGGATATGCCTGACGCCCCAGCTCCCACTCCCCAGGACTCACCCGAACACGGTTCGGTGATCCTGCCGATCGGGACGCATCCTACGATTGATCTCCAGTTCGGGATGCAGCGGCAGCGCACGAGCGGTGCCGCTGTCGCGTCAGCCGTCGCGCACGTGCTGGGCGCCGTCATCCTGTACCTCGGCATCCGCGCCGTTCCGGCGCAGCGCACTCCGGAAACAGTGGCCCCGCGCGATCCCGAGCACACGCTCGTGTTCGTGGCCGAGCCCGGACCAGGCGGTGGTGGCGGCGGTGGCGGCAACCAGAGCACCGAACCGCCGCGGCGGATGGAACTGCCAGGGCAGGACCGCATGTCCGTCCCTGTGGCGCCGAAGGTGAACCTCACGCCGCCGCCCAAGGTGGAGCAGCCTGAGCCAGCCGAGCCGCCTCCCGTGCCGCCGCTCACGATCCCCGTGCAGAACGTTGCCTCCGGCAATGTCGCGATCGCCGGAGTCATCGACAGGACGGCCATCCCGGGCGGGACATCGCAGGGCAGTGGCAGTGGCGGGGGAGCGGGCACCGGTCAGGGCACCGGCGTCGGCAGCGGCAGCGGCAGTGGTCTCGGGCCCGGCTTCGGTGGTGGCACCGGAGGCGGGGCGTATCGACCCGGTTCCGGGGTCTCGTCGCCGGAACTGGTCTCGCAGGTGAAGCCGCAGTACACCACCGAAGCCATGCGCGCCAAGATTCAGGGCAAGGTGTGGCTCGAGGTGATCGTCGGTCCCGACGGCCGTCCCGGCGACATCAAGATCGCCCGCTCGCTCGATCGCGCGTTCGGCCTCGACGAGGAGGCGATGAAAGCCATGCGCCTCTGGCGCTTCCGCCCCGGCATGCGCCAGGGCGTCGCCGTCCCCACGGTCATCACCGTCGAGATGGAATTCAGTCTCAGGTAGAGCGCCGCCTGAATCTCCGCGGCGCATGTCGGCAACCGGCAATCGGCAACGGGCAACCGAACACCACAACCGGGTTTCGCTCCACGCGCGGCCCGAGTGCAACGCAAAGGGCCCCACTGGAATTGCTCCAGTGAGGCCCTTTGTCCTTCCGGTTGCCGGTTACCGGTTGCCCGTTGCCGGTCTGTTCTAGTACATCCCTCCGCCCGGAGGTGCCGGGGCGGCGTCCTTCTTCTCCTCGGGGATGTCGCACACCATCGCTTCGGTGGTGAGCAGCAGCCCGGCGATCGAGGCGGCGTTCTGGAGCGCCGTGCGGACCACCTTGACCGGGTCGATGACGCCGGCCGCGATCAGGTCCTCGAACTTCTCGGCGCCGGCGTTGTAGCCGAACTCCACCGTCTCGTTCTCCTTGACGCGCTGCACGATGATCGTGCCTTCCTGGCCCGCGTTGGTCGCGATCCAGCGCATCGGCTCCTCGATGGCGCGCTTGATGATGCTCACGCCGACCTGCTGATCGTGCGAGTCGAGCTTCAGGCTCTCGAGGGCCTGGCCAGCGCGAATCAGGGCCACGCCGCCGCCGGGCACGATGCCCTCTTCGACAGCGGCCTTGGTCGCGTGCATCGCGTCCTCGACGCGCGCCTTCTTCTCCTTCATCTCGG
>CAYRAE010000300.1:0-5049 GCA_964422175.1 uncultured Luteitalea sp.
GACGATCCCCATGACCGTCGCGCTGCGTGCCAACGGCGGCGCCACGCGATCGTTCTCGTTCGAAGTGAGCGAGGATCCGCTCTTCTCGCCGCTGATCGTCTTTGCCACTGTCGCCAACGTCCTGCAGTCCTACCAGCGCGACGTCGGAGCCTCGACGATTCGCGTCCGCGGGACGGCTGCCATCGGCGCGACGACGCTCCGCCTCGACAACGTGTTCGGAGGCGACAACGCCGTCGGCAGCGCTGCCGCTTCGCTGGCGGCCCCGCTGGCCGCGGTGCTCCGCAGCGATCTCGGCACGCCACGCGTCGGCCGTATCGCGCTCGAGCTCGACACCGACGAACACCAGCGAACGTCGCGCCTCGATCGCGTGTGGCTCGCGCAGCCGCGGCCGCGCGCCGGAGACACGGTGACGCTCCTCGTCGAGACCCGCGGCTACAGGAGCGCGCCGCACGTGCATCGCCTGTCCATTGCCATCCCGGCCGCGACCACCGGCCCGCTGCAACTCCAGGTCGTCGACGGCTCGTCGCTCGCGCAACTCGAAGGGCGACGGCGTTCGCTCGAACAGGCGCGCAGCGTCGACGAACTGGTGACCCTGCTGAACCATGCCAGACGCGGCGACAGATGGTACGTCCGGCTCGTCCGCCCCGCGCAAGGCTCGGTGATCAACGGCCGCGACATGCCCGCGCTCCCCGGCAGCGTGATGCAGGTCCTCGGCACCACGCCCGGCGTCGTCTCCACGTCGCTCGATCAGGTCGTCCTCGGCGAATGGGAACTCCCGGCCGACGCCGTCGCCACAGGCCAGCGCACGCTCGCCATCACTCCTCTCGTTCCGTAAGCGTTACATGACACACGCGTCACGTCTGCTCCTGACGATCGCCACCACGGCGGCCGTTGTCGCGCTCCCCGTTCGCGCCGCCGGTCCTTCCCGCTGGGAGACAGGGACCAGCGACCAGTGGATGGCCGGCCGCGGCGATCACGTCGCGATCACGCGCGACGGACGCCTCTCGCTCGGTCCCGCCGTCCGCGTGCTCCACGAGGACGCCGCCCCTGCGGTCTGGACCGCCATCACGGCACCGGACGGTACCGTGTACGCCGGCACCGGCAACGAAGGACAGGTCCTCGCACTGTCTGGCGACACGACGCGCGTCTTCTGGGACAGCGACGATCTGCAGGTGCACGCGCTGGCCTGGCATGACGGTGCGCTGCTCGCCGCGACCTCGCCCGACGGCAAGATCCATCGCGTAGCGCCCGATGGCACCGCGACGGTCTTCTTCGATCCCGAGGACACCTACGTGTGGGCGCTCGCCGTCGATCGGCAACAGCAGGTGTACGTGGCGACGGGCGGCAAGGGACGCGTGTATCGCCTGCCGCGCACCGGGGGGCAGCCGACCACCATCTTCGAGAGCGCGGCCGCCAACGTGACGGCGCTGCTCGTCGCCGACAACGGCGACGTGCTCGTGGGCACCGACAGTCCGGGAAGGCTCTATCGCGTGCGAGCCGGCGGATCGCCGTTCGCGCTGCTCGACGGCCCGCATTCCCAGGTGCAGGCCATCAGGCAGGCGGCAGACGGCACGATCTGGGTGCTCGCCGTCTCGCCTGGCGCTTCTCCGGCGGCTGCACCTGCGGCGCCGGCCACGCCTTCATCCGCACCTGTTGCGTCCGTGTCGACAGAAGTCACGATCGTGGCCATCGGCGACACGGCGAGCATCGCCGGGGCGTCACCATCGAGTGGCGCCACGAGCACCGCGAGCAACGGCGTGGCGAAGGGCGCCGTGTATCGGCTCGGGCCCGACGGTCTTGTCGAGCAGTTCTGGGAAGCCACGGGCGAGCTCCCGTACGACCTGCTGCCGACCTCGTCGGGGCGCCTCCTGGTCTCGGCCGACAACGGCGTCGTGTACGCACTCGACGGCGATCCCGTCCGCACGGCGCGCATCGCGCAGGTGCCCGGCCGCCAGTTGACGCGTATCCTCCCGCGCGGCACCGGATACCTGCTCACCGCGTCGAACCCGGGAAAGCTGCTCGAACTCGCGGGGACTGCGGCGACGAAGGGCTCGTACACCTCGGACGTGAAGGACGCCACCACCGGTGCCGTATGGGGCGTCCTGCGATGGGAAGGCGAACGGCCTTCAGGGAGCACCGTCACATTCGCCACGCGCAGCGGCAACACGTCGACGCCTGACGAGACGTGGGCGCCGTGGGTCCAGACCCGCGACGACGCGGGTGACATCCGCGTGGCGAGCCCTGCGGCGCGTTACCTGCAATGGAAAGTCGACCTGTCGGGCACACCAGTGGTCGACCACGTGGTCCTCACGTACCTCCCACGCAATCAGCGCCCGCGGCTCACGTCGCTCACATTGCACGCACCGGGTGTCGTCTTCCAGCAGCCGTATGGGGCCCAGGAGCCTCCCGACCTCGCCGGGTACCAGACCACCACACCGGCGCCTGTGCGCGATCAGGCGATTGCGGCCGCCACACCTGCGACGGCCACGGCCGCCGCCGTCGGCAGACGTCTGTTCCAGAAGGGTTTCCAGACGTTTCAGTGGGACGCCACCGATCTTGATAGGGATGACCTGCGCTACCGGATCTCGGTGCGGCGCGGGGGCGGTCAGCCCTGGCGCGACATCGCCACCGATCTCGTGGGGACGGTCTTCACGTGGGACACCTCGCAACTGCCAGACGGCCGCTACATGGTGCGGGTCGTGGCGTCGGACGGTAGGGCGAATCCGTCGGGGGCCGCGCTCCAGGGCGAACGCGAGGCAGGGCCGTTCACGATCGACAACACGCCGCCGGTGATTCGCGTGACCGAACCGGCATCGAAGGCGGCTGCCGCCCGCACGACCCTGACCTTCGAAGTGATCGACGCCACGTCCACGCTGGACCGCGTGGACATGCTGCTCGGCAATGGCGAGTGGCGCGCGCTGTTCCCAGATGATGGGGCGCTCGACAGTCTGCGGGAACGCTTCACGGTGCCGCTGACCGATGTCGGGAACGGTCCTGTCGTGTTGCGCGCGACAGACAGCCTCGCCAACCTCACGACGCTCGAAGTGACGCCCCGCCGCTGACCTCCGGCCGCTACGTCACGACGTCGACGACGCCGCGGCGTGACGACTGCGGCTTCACGATCGGCGGCCTGACCGTCGTATGACTCACCAGCCACACGAGGCTGACGGCCACGGGCCGGCCCGCCCGGCTGGCGGGCTGGAAACGCGCCGAGTCCTCCAGTGACTGCACGAGCTGCAGGTTCGGCGTGCCGCCAAGCTGCTGCGTCCGCTCGACGCGCCCATCTCTCGTGACCACCGCCGAGAGCGCCAGTTCGACGTCCTGGTCCGTGTCCAGCGTGAGGTCGTTGACGAGCATGAGGGGTGTGACGGCTTCGGCCGAGGCACGAGGCGCCTGCATGCCCGGCGCCAGCGGCAACGGTTCCAGATCCGTCCCCGACAACGCCATCATCGTAACCATCGCGCGAAGGGAGTCGGCACGCTCGGCGGCTGGCGCGAAGAGCACCAGGCTGGCCGCGAGGCCAGCGCAGACCACCATCGCGGCGGTCGCGCACAACCCGGCCCACACGAGGTGCATGTCATCGAAGGCTTCGCGCACGCGCACGGGCCAGGACTGCTCCTGCTCGGCGAGCACGCGGCTCACGACGGCGCTTGCGAGGTTCCGGCGCGCGGGTTCGTCGCCCATGACGGCAGACATCACCGAGGCTCGATGACGCAGCAGACCACCGACGTCCTGCAACTCCTCGAAGGCGTCCCGACACGCGCGGCAGGCCTGCAGGTGCTGCGTCACGTCGAGGTGCTCGCAGACCGACAGCTCTCCGTCGCGAAACGCCGACAGGCGCTCAGAGGTGATCCGGCAAGTGGTGGTCACGGCTGCAACTCCGCGCGCAGCAGCTGACGCGCGCGCGCCAGGCGCGACTTCACCGTGCCGACGGCGACGTCGAGCGAGAAGGCAATCTCGTCGTAGCTCAGGCCATCGATCTCCCGCAGGATGAGGGCCGTGCGCTGATCGAACGGCAGCTCGCGCAGCCCCCGCCACACCCTGTCGGCCTGTTCCTTCTGCCGGAGCAGTTTCTCGGGGCCACACTCGTCGCCCGGAGAGGGCAATTCACCGTGTTCGGAGACCAGGGCGTCGAGTGACACCTGCGCGGACTTGTAGCGACGACGCCACCAACGCTGCCTGTTTCGCGCCTGATTGACGACGATGCGGTAAATCCAGGTGCGAAGGGCAGACTGTCCGCGGAAGCGATCGAGCATCCTGAAGACGGTGAGAAACACGTCCTGCGACAGGTCCAGCGCCTCCTCCTTGTCGCCGAGGAGATGGAATGACAGCTGGTACACCATGCGCTGGTGTGTCTCGACCAGCTCGGTGCAGGCGACCTCCTCGCCGGCCAGGCAACGGGACACCAGCGCGGCCTCGCCGTCTCCAAGCCCCGCCCAGTCGAGTGTGACGGGCTTCATCGAGAGTTCTCCGGCCATCCGGCAGTCACCTCCTGAGCGTACCGATGTCTGGTTGGACACCGCAAGGCCTGAAATGTTCCCCGGAGGGTGACTATCTGCCGCGGCGCGGGTCCGTCCTGTCTCGCAGGCCGTCGCCGAGGAAGTTGAACCCGAGGACGAGGCCGGCAATGGCCAGGCCGGGGAAGATGGTCAGATGCGGCGCGTCGATCAGATGGCTGCGGCCGGCGTCGAGCATCGCGCCCCAGCTCGGCGTCGGCGGCTGGACTCCAAGACCGAGGAAGCTCAAACAGGCCTCAGCCACGATCGCGCCAGCCATGCCGAGCGTCGCCTGCACCAGTACAGCGGGGTACGCCGACGGCAGCACGTGCCGCAGGAGGATCCTCGTCGCCGACGCGCCCAGACTGCGAGCCGCCTGGACGTACTCGAATTCGCGCGCCTTGAGCACCTGTCCGCGTACCAGTCGCGCATACCCCACCCAGCCGATTGCCGTCAGTGCGATCACGACGTTCCGCAGGCTCGGACCGAGCGCCGCCACGAGCGCGATCGCGAGGAGGATGCCCGGGAACGCCATGAGGACGTCGATGACGCG
>CAYRAE010000301.1:0-5030 GCA_964422175.1 uncultured Luteitalea sp.
CGTCCTGTTCGGGTATGGGCGGATGGGCCGCCTCGTCGAGGCGCACGCCGCGCAGCACGGAGCTCAGGTGGCTGGCGTGCTGACGCGATCCAGCAGCGCCGCCGACTGGGACGCCGCCGCCGCCGCGCGTGCCGACGTGGTGATCGACTTCGCGACGGGTGACGCGCTGCAGGCGCACCTGGATCGCTTGTGTGCGCTGGCGCCGGCGATCGTGGTGGGCAGTACCGGCTGGGCGGCGTTCGAGCCCGACGCGCGCGCGATCGTCGCGCGACACGGCGTCGGCGCCGTCGTGGCGTCGAACTTCTCGGTGGGAGCCTATCTGCTCGACGCGGCCGTACGCGCCGTAGCGGCCGGCGTGGAGGGGCTCGACGACTACGAGGCGTTCCTGCACGAGGCGCACCACTCGAAGAAGATCGATGCGCCGTCGGGTACGGCCCTGCTGCTGCTCGACGCGATGCGTCAGGCCGGATTCACGCGGCGCGTCGACGTGTCGAGCACGCGCGCGGGCCACATCCCCGGTACGCACGCAATCGGGTTCGACGGACCGGCCGAGACGGTGATCCTCACGCACACCGTGCGCGATCGCTCGACGTTCGCGCATGGCGCACTCCGTGCCGCGCAGTGGGTTCGCGGCCGCACCGGCTGGTATTCCATGCGCGACGTACTCGGCCTTTCTTCCCTTTGAAACTATCCTGTACGCCATGACTGCTCGACGTCACTTCACCGGCTGCGGTACCGCCCTCGTCACGCCCTTCACAGCGGATGGACGCGTGGACGAGGCCGCCCTGCGTCGCCTGGCCCGCCGCCAGGTGGACGCCGGCATGCACTTCCTCGTGCCGGTGGGTACGACGGGCGAGGCGCCGACGCTCAAGGCCGATGAGAAGCGCCGCCTCGTGGAGATCGTCGTCGAGGAGGCTGCGGGTCGCGTGCCCGTGCTGGCGGGTGCCGGTGGGTACGACACGGCGGACGTGATCGAGGCCGCTCACATGGCGGCCGACGCAGGCGCCAACGGCATCCTCTCCGTGTCGCCGTACTACAGCAAGCCCACGCAGGACGGCATCTTCGCGCACTACCAGGCGATCGCGGCGGAGACGACCCTGCCGATCGTGCTCTACAACGTGCCGGGCCGCACCGGGAGCAACATCGAGCCGGCCACCACGGAACGGCTCGCGCAGGTGCCGCGCATCGTCGGCATCAAGGAAGCATCCGGTAACGTGTTCCAGATGGCCGACGTCCGCCGGCGCGTGCCGCGCGACTTCCTCGTGCTCTCCGGCGACGACACGCTGACGCTGCCGATGATGGCTCTCGGCGGCGAAGGCGTGATTTCGGTGGCGGGCAACGAAGTGCCGGCGGAGATGGCGCAGATGGTCGAAGCGTGCGAGCGCGGCGACTTCGGCGCCGCGCGGCAGATCCACGAGCGCCTGCTGCCGCTGCTGCAGGCCAACTTCATCGAATCCAATCCCGGTCCCGTCAAGGCCGTGATGGCGCTGGCGGGTCTTCTCGAACCCGTCTATCGCCTGCCGCTCGTCGCGCCGTCGAGCCATACCCTCGAGACCCTGCGCCGCATCGCCCTCGACCTGGGCCTGTTGGCCGAGACCGCATCTGCATGAGCATCGAGATTCTGCGCCAGGACGTCGAGCGGCTGTGGGCCGCCGGTGCCGACGCATCCCGTGAAGAAGGCCGCGAGGTGTTCGCACGTCTGCGTGCCGCGTTGTCCGATGGCCGCGTGCGCGCGGCGGCACCATCTGCCGACTCCCCGACGAGCTGGGCCGTCAACAGCTGGGTCAAGCAGGGCATCCTGCTCGGCTTCCGGTTCGGCGACCTCACCAACGTGTCGATGGATCACGGCCGGTGGCCGTTCTTCGACAAGGACACGCTTCCGCTCCGCCGCTTCGAGTCGTCGAGTGGCGTGCGCATCGTTCCAGGCGGATCGTCGGTACGCGACGGGGCGTATCTCGCGCCGGGCGTCATCGCGATGCCGCCGATGTACGTCAACATCGGCGCGTACGTGGGCGAGGGCTCGATGATCGACTCGCACGCGCTGGTGGGATCGTGCGCGCAGGTCGGTGCGCGTGTCCACGTGAGCGCGGCCGCGCAGATCGGTGGCGTGATCGAGCCTGTCGGCGCGCTGCCGGTGATCGTCGAGGACGAGGTGCTGATCGGCGGGAACACCGGCATCTACGAAGGTGCCGTGGTGAAGGCGCGCGCGGTGATTGGCGCCGGCACGATCATCACCGGATCGACGCCCGTGTACGACCTCCCGAACGGTCGCATCATCAAGCCGGAGAACGGCCAGCCGCTCGTGATTCCGGAAGGCGCCGTGGTGGTGCCTGGTGCGCGTGCCGTCTCGGACGGTCCCGGCGTCGACTGGAAGCTCTCGCTCGCCACGCCGGTCATCGTCAAGTACCGCGACAGCCGCACCGACACCCGCACCGAGCTCGAACGATGGATCCGGTAGACGTTGTCGCGCTCACGCGCCGGCTGGTGGACGTCGAGAGCACGACGGGGCAGGAGGCCGTGGTGTGCGCCATGGTCGGCGACGAACTCGAGCAGCGCGGTTATACGGTCACGCGGCAACCGGTCACCGAGCGTCGCGTCAACCTGCTGGCCACCGTGGGCACGCCGGAAGTCGTGTTCTCCACGCACATGGACTGCGTGCCGCCTTTCATCCCGAGCCGCATGGAGGACGACCGCATCCACGGGCGTGGCAGTTGCGACGCGAAAGGCATCCTCGTGAGCCAGCTCGCGGCATGTGAGGCGCTGCGCGCCGCCGGCGAGACGCGCGTGGGCCTGCTCTTCGTGGTCGGCGAAGAGCGCGGCAGCGACGGTGCGATGGCCGCCGATGCGTTGTCGACGGGCGTCACGCGGTATCTCGTGAACGGTGAGCCCACGGAAGGCAAGCTGGCGCTCGGCCATCGTGGCGTGGTGCGCGTGAAGCTGCACGCGACGGGGCGCGCGGCGCATTCGGGCTATCCGCATCTCGGCGAGTCGGCTGTCGAGAAACTGCTCGACGCGCTGCAGCAGGTGCGGTCGATGCCGTTGCCTGTCGATGCCGTGCTGGGACCCACGCAGGTGAACATCGGGGCCATCAGCGGGGGCCTGGCGCCCAATGTCGTCGCACCGTCGGCGTCTGCCGATCTGCTGTTCCGGATCGTGACGCCGTACGAAGAGGTGATGGCGGCGCTCGAATCATTGCGTCCGCTCGTCGACGTGGAGTACGTGTACCACGTCCCGTTCCTCCACATGTCGACGCTCGAAGGCTTCGATACGGAAGTCGTTGGTTACACGACAGACGCCCCGCTGCTGAATGCGTGGGGGGCGCGGCTCATGTACGGGCCGGGATCGATCCATGTGGCGCACACCGATCACGAATCGGTCGCCATCGCCGACCTGCATCGCGCCGTCGACGACTATCAGCGCATCGCCCGGACGCTCCTGGCCTGAGTGCCTGTCGATGAGCGACGCGCCGGACGTCCCAGAGTTCGACTGCCCCGAATGCGGTGAACCGCTGACGCACGCGGGTACGGAGATCTCGTCTGGCGCCTTCAGGACGCAGGCGGCGTCGATGCCGCAGATGCCCATCCATTTCTACGACTGCGAGCAGTGCCGCACGTGCTGGAAGTTCGGCACCCGCCTGCTTCCCGATCCCATCAGGCAGATGCTGCGCGACTGAGCCGCCGATTGCGCTTGTGCGCACGGGCGGACGCTCCCCATAATTCACGAAGGGCCCGCCCCCCGGTACGGGAAGCGGGCCCTGACAGCGTCACGCGTACGGCGCACGCGTGAGCGCTGTTACTTCGGTGCCTCGTCGAACTCCACCTTCGTCGCGACGCGGTTGTCCTCCGCGCCGGCGATGTAGTGAATCGTCACCCGTGCACCGGCCTTGGTCGACAGACCAGAGACCTGCTCCTGAGCGCCGACCACCTGCGTGGCATCGGTGTAGCGGAACTGCTGTTCCTGCTGGTCGTCGCCCTTGATGACGATGGTCATGGCGTCGGTGTCGACCTTGACCAGCGTGCCCTTCGCGCTCTGGCTCTCGGCAGGGGCGGCGGGCAATGCGGGCTGCGGGGGCTGCCTGTCATCCGCGATCGGTGCCTGTGGGGCGACCGGCGCGTCGACGGGCGCCTGTGTTGGCGTGGCGAGCGCGGGCAGGGCCAGGGCCGTGATCACGGCAAAGGATGCAAGCGTGGCATTGACTGACTTCTTCATGACGTGCCTCCAGGGTGTGAATGGAAGGCGCGCCACCGAGTGGGGCGCCTTACTGTCATCGCTGCGCCAGTCGCGGCGCATGCCCCGTAGAGTGGCAAGTCGCGTGCCTCTTCGAGTTCAGCAGTGGAAATCGTTGACGCCGAGACGCTTGAGGCGCATTCGAGCCAGGCGTCAGGCAGAGCTTGCACACTGCACACCGAGTAAGTCTTTCCTCAGCCGCAACCGCAAGTTGCTCATCCGCAGTGGCGTCATCGTCGGCGCGGCGCTGGTGTGGAGCGCGGCCGTGGCGCGAGCCGAGCACGTCCGTGCGATCGACGCGCGCACGCGCGAGTTGCAGTCGCTCGTGGACTCGCTGCGTGAACGGTTGGGCATCAGGGCGGCCGTCTCCCTGGCCATTGTTGACAAGGACGTGCGCACGCTCTCGGTGCGGCGCGCGGCCGACGGGACTTTCGCGCTCGCTGCCGAGCGTGAGTTCATGGAGACGCTGACCCGCGAGCAGGTGGAAGCCGCGCTGGCGCACGAACTCGGCCACGTGTGGATCTACCTGAACCACCCGCACCTGCAGACCGAACAGCTGGCCAACCGCGTCGCGATGCGTGCCGTGTCGCGCGAGCGGCTCGTGGAGGTGTACCAGGTCCTCTGGGGCGCCGACGCCCTGCACGGCAGCCTCGAAACCTTCCTCGGCGTCGAGACCATCGCGTCGAAGTAGAGCGTCCGGCAACCGGCCCGCTTTCGCGCTGCGTCCTACGCGCGGCACCGACCGCGCGTCAGCGCCAGCGCGAAGAAATCGCGTCACGGCGCGGGTGGCGCCGGACGGGGCG
>CAYRAE010000302.1:0-2870 GCA_964422175.1 uncultured Luteitalea sp.
TCGACTGCAACGACAACGAGAACAGCGTCATCACCTACATCCGTCGCGCCGCCGACCCCGCCGACCTGCTCGTCGTGCTGATGAACTTCACCCCCGTGCCGCGCTACGCGTATGTCGTGGGCGTGCCGGTGCCCGGCCGCTACGACGAAATCCTCAACAGCGATGCCGCCGCCTATGGCGGCAGTAACCTCGGCAACGGCGGTCACGTGACCACGACGGACGCGCCGGCGCACGGCCACGCACAGTCGCTGCGTGTGGTCCTGCCGCCCCTGGCGTGCCTCGTGCTGAAGCCCGCGCCCGCTGCCTGAGCCGTCGCGGGTCGCGCGCGAGACGATGGACGGGCATTGACCCGCCCGTGCTCGCTATGTTTGCATCGAAGTCCTGGGCCGGGGCGCAGTGTCGCCGGCCGGAGCCATGCGTGCCACCGGGCGGACCGGCGCGCGCGTGATGGCGTCAGCCGGGTCTGTGGATCCGAGGGAGTGCTGCAATGAGCTTGCGCGAGAGATATGCCGCCGCCATTCACGTGGCCAAGACGGTGGGGATGCAGGGATCGGCCGAGGAGCGCGACGGCAAACTCGTGTTCCACGGCACGGTGACCAACGACGACGACAAGAACCGGATCTGGGACGCGCTCAAGACCGTCGACACGTGGAAGGACGACCTCCACGCGGTGATCGACGTGGTCAAGCCGGCCTCGATCGCGTACACGGTGCAGGCGGGCGACACGCTGAGCAAGATCGCCAAGGCGCACCTCGGCGACGCCAACGCCTACATGAAGATCTTCGAGGCCAACAAGGACCAGCTCACCGACCCCGACAAGATCAAGGTCGGTCAGGTGCTCAACATCCCGACGGCCTAGCCCGGGCAGCCGTCATCAGCCCCGTCTCGCGCCCGCGAGGCGGGGCAGTACCCGAGTGCGCGCCCGATTCACGCCGCGCCCCCGCCTGCCGATTCCGTACGGAACAGCGACACACTCGCTGGCGGTACGGTGCCGCCCGCGATGTCGCCGACGCCGATCTCGTGTTCCACGCGCCGCTCATGCGGGCCTTCTGGGCATCGCCATACGATCCCTCTCACCCTGAGGCGCCCCGGTTCCGGTCGCTCCAGGTCCAGTCGATCGTCTCGCTGACCCCATGGGTGCTGCTCGCCAACTGGGCGAACGTGGCTGCCCTCGGCTGGATCTTCCGCAACACCATCGAGGCATGGCCGCTGGCCATGTGGATGAGCGCGACGGCCGTCGTGGCCGCCATCGGCCTTCCGGCCTGGCGCCGGTTGCGTCACGGCAACTGGCCGAAACGCACATCCGAGAGCACGATGCACCGCGTGGCGACGCACGCGAGCCTGCTGGCCATCATGTGGGCGATGCCGATGGTCTTCGGCTATGCCGCGGGTGAGGGCCAGCACCGCGCCGTGGTCCTCGGCATGGCCGTCGGGATGCTCTGCGCGGGTGGATTCGCTCTGGCGTCGGTGCCGCGGGCCGCATCGCGATACGTGATGATTCTCGCCGTCGGGATCTTCGTGGGCCTGAGCCGCGACCCCGATCCCGATCGCATCGTGCTGCTGCTCCTCTGTCCGATCTACGCCGGCATCGTGCTGGGGACGGTGAGCATCACCGCGCAGCAGATGGGCGGACGCCTGGTGGCCGAAGCTGACAGCGCGCGCCAGAAGCGCGTGGTGGACCTGCTGCTCGACGATTTCCAGGAGAACTCGCTCGACTGGTTGTGGGAGCTCGATCTCGACGGCCGGCTGCAGTACGCCTCGCCGCGTCTCTCCGCCGCGCTCGGCCTCCCCCCGGAACAACTGGACGGCACGGCGCTGACGGCGCACTTCCGCGAACGCATGGATCCCGGCGATCCCGTCAGTGCGGCAGCCGTCGACGCGCTGGAGCGTGCGTTGGAGGGGAACCGCGCGTTCCGCGACGTGCAGGTGCCCATCGTGGTGGACGGCCGCCAGCAGTGGTGGTCGATCTCTGGCAAGCGCGTGTTCGACGAGGATGGCGCGCCGATGGGGTGGCGCGGCGTCGGCTCCGACGTCACGGGGAGTCGCGAGCACAGTGCCGCGCTCGCGCGACTGGCCAACTTCGACACGCTCACGCAGCTCGCCAATCGCCATCAGTTCCAGGTGAAGATGAACGCCTCGTCGCACCTGCCGTGTACGTTGCTGTATCTGGACCTCGACGACTTCAAGGCCGTCAACGACCTGCACGGCCATCTGGTGGGCGACGAGGTGCTGAAGGTGGTGGCGCGCCGGTTCCGCGCGGTGCTGCGGCAGGACGACCTGCTCGCGCGGCTCGGCGGCGACGAGTTCGCGGTGGTCCTCTGGGACACGACGGATCGACGCAAGGCGGCGGCGACGGCGCAGCGGCTGATCGCGACGCTCGACGAGCCCGTCACGCTCGACGATCTCGCCCTGCGCGTCGGCACCTGCATCGGCATCGTCGGCAGCGATCATGCGGAGGCGTCGCGCGAAGGCCTCACGCGGCTGGCCGACATGGCGTTGTACGCGGCGAAGGCGCGCGGCCGCAACACGTACATGTTCTTCGAGTCGTCGATGGAGAGCGCGGCGCGGCGGCGGCTCAGCCTGATGACGGACCTGCACGCCTCGCTCGCCGACGCCAGGCTCGAGCTGCACTATCAGCCGCTCGTGTCGCTCGGCACCGGGCAGGTGGTGGGCGCCGAGGCGCTGCTGCGCTGGCGCCATCCCACGCGCGGCCTCATTCCGCCGGTGGAGTTCGTGCCGCTCGCCGAGGAAACGGGGCTCATCGTCGCCATCGGCCAGTGGGCGCTGCGCCAGGCGTGCGAGACGGCGCTGACGTGGCCGTCGCACATGCGCGTGGCGGTGAACCTCTCGCCGCTGCAGTTCGCGTCGCG
>CAYRAE010000302.1:2970-5015 GCA_964422175.1 uncultured Luteitalea sp.
GTGGCCGGTGCGCTCCGCATGGACGTGACGGCCGAGGGCGTCGAGACCCTGGCGCAGTTCGAGTTGCTCCGCAGCCTGGGCTGCACCGATGCGCAGGGCTACTGGCTCGGCAAGCCGATGACCCCGTCGCGCTTCGCCGCCCACCTCGCCCGCGCCTCCGCTGACGTGCGGATTGCGTAGGGGACGACGGGAACGGGGCCGGCAACCGGCAATGGGCAACCGGCACCCGGTCGTGATGAGCACCGTCTCCCGCACGGTGTAGGAGCCGGACTCGTCCGGCCCGCACCGAGCGTGGAGTACCATGAATACCGAACATCGAGAGCGGCTCGCCCACGGCGGCGAGTCCGGCAACCGAGCAGAACCCGTCCAGGGCGACGCCACGGTGCCAACGCGCGAACAGCGCGGATGGGGCCTCCGGAGAGGCAAACACGGGCGTGGCGCCCGCTTCCCGTTCAACTCTGCGATGTCCTCATGCAAGGAGGACGCGATGGCTGTACGACACCCCCTTCGCAATGTGCCGGTCCGGATCACGGTGGACGATGTGGTCGTGACCGGCGTGATCACGTCGTTGTATCCGAACGACATGACCGTCGAGATCAGGTCGCCGTGTCGCGGCTTCAGTACGGGCCTGCACATTCCTTACTTCCTCATGTATCGCCAGAACTGGCTCGCGACGTACGAGGGCGAGGCGACAACGACCATGACCGAGTGCGGTCGTGCGAGAGCCGAAGGTCTGCTCCGTGACCTCTACGATCACGCGCGTGGTGTGCCCATCAACTGGGGCATCGCTGAGCGTCGGCGCGGCCGTTGGATGCGTGTTCAGGGTTGGAGGCGGACGCACGGGGATGGAACGCTTCCGCTGTATTTCTCCGACGACTACTGCGCGGTCGCGTCGCAGGCGGAGACCTTCCAGAAAGCGCGCTGGATCGTCGAGTCGCTGGCGGGGCAGCCAATCCCCGGTTGCGAGCTCGCCGAACCCGATGTCGTGCTCGACTTCGCCGCGACGGTCCACAGAAGCGACTACATCTGCGCGATACAGCGGGGCACGCCACGGAAGCTGGCCGAGTCCAATGGCTTCGGATGGGAGCGGGGCGTCTGGACGGCTGCGCGCGCGTCGAATGCGGGAGTCGTCGCCGCGGCGCTCGAAGCGCTCGCCTCACGTACCAACACGGGTTCCCTGTCGGCAGGCATTCATCACGCGCGTGCGGGCAGCGGCGCGGCGTTCTGCACGTTCAACGGCCTGGCCATGGCCGCTCGGGAGGCGTCAGGTGATGGGGCGCGCGTGCTCATCCTCGACGTGGATGCGCACTGCGGTGGCGGGACGTACTCGATCGTGCAGGGCTGGAAGGACGTGGATCACGTCGACATCGCGACGAGCACGTTCGATCACTACACGCCTGAGCCGGGGGGCCGTTCGACGCTCGACATCGTCGAGCACCCGGCCGACTACCTGCCAACCATTCGTCGGCGGCTGAAGGCCATACGTCCGGATCAGTACGACCTCGTGCTGTACGGCGCGGGCGTCGATTCGTTCGACGCAGACGGCGCGCATCCCATCGACACGAAGGTGCTTGCTGAACGCGAGGCTGCCGTCTTCCGGTGGGCGAACGGGCGTGTGCCGGTCGCATTCTGCCTGCTCGGCGGCTACGTGATACCTGGCCTCGATCGCGCCGGACTCGTGGGCCTCCATCGACTCACGCTCGCCGCGGCTGCACTGGCGAATGCGGGCACGCGCGTGACGCGAAGGCACGTGATGGACGTGGCGAGCACGCAGGGCGAGACGGAGATGTCCTGATGGGTCGCGACCGGCCGCGGGTCCGGCGGGACCCGTCGGCCGGTCAGTCCGTCGGCGGTTCGTTCGGTGTCGCCGGTGGTCGGGGCGGTGTCGCGGAGGACACCGACCCGTCCTCGACAGGTGTCTGTTCGAGTGCCCCGTCGGTCGGCGGGTGCAACGGGTACTCCGTCACGTGCCAATCGTCCTCACCGAGGAGTTCGGCGTGCATGTCGTAGTCGCCGCCATCGGCGCCCACGAACTCGCCACGTCG
>CAYRAE010000303.1:0-1588 GCA_964422175.1 uncultured Luteitalea sp.
ACTCCTCGTAGGTGCCGGGATAGACGATGGCCTCGCCATGGCCGACGGCGATGATCTTCGTCGCCAGCCTGTCGACGAAGTAGCGGTCGTGCGACACGAGGATCAGCGTTCCCGTGAAGCTCTCGATCGATTCGAGCAGGACGTCCTTCGAGTCGAGATCGAGATGGTTGGTCGGCTCGTCGAGCAGCAGCAGGTTGGCGGGACGCAGCAGCATGCGCGCGACGGCCAGCCGCGTCCGCTCGCCGCCCGAGAGCACGCCCGCCTTCTTGTACACATCGTCGCCGGCGAAGAGGAAGCCGCCGAGGATGTTGCGGATCGCCGGGACCATGTTCATGGGCGAGCCGTCGGCGAGCGTCTCGTACACCGTGCGCGTCGGGTCGAGCCTGTTGGCCTCGTCCTGTGCGAAGTACTGCGTCACCACCTGGTGTCCCTCGATACGCGTGCCTGTGTCTGGCGCCTCGGCGCCGGAGAGCATTCGCATCAACGTGGACTTGCCGGCGCCGTTCGGTCCGACGAGCGCCACGCGATCGCCGCGTTCGATGAGCAGTGAGAGGTCCTTGAACACGACCTTGTCGTCGTAGCGCTTCGATGCGTGCGCGAGCTCGAGGACGGTGCGTCCGCTGCGCACGCAGTCGGGGAAGGTGAAGTGCACCTTCTTGCGCTCAGGAGGCACGTCGATGGGGACGATCTTCTCGAGCGCCTTGATGCGGCTCTGCACCTGGGCGGCCTTGGTCGCCTTGTAGCGGAACCGATCGACGAACATCCGGATCCGCGCCACCTCCTCGTCCTGCTCGCGCTTCATCGTGCGCAGCCGCTCCATGCGCGCTTCGTGCTCGCGGAGGTAGTACGAGTAGTTGCCCTGATAGTCCGTGATGGTGCGGAAGCTGAGATCCGCGATGCGCGTGACGGACGCGTCGAGGAAGTACCTGTCGTGCGAGACCAGCATCACGGCGCCGGGATACTCGGCGAGGTACTCCTCCAGCCAGTTGCGCGCGTCGAGATCGAGATGATTGGTGGGTTCGTCGAGGAGCAGCAGCGCCGGGCGTTGCAGGAGGAGCTTTCCCAGCGCGATGCGCATCTGCCAGCCGCCGGAGAAGGTCTCCGTCGGCTTCGCCATGTCGGCTTCCTCGAAGCCCAGGCCCCGGAGCACCGTGGCCACGCGGAGGTCCATGGTGTAGCCGTCGAGCCGGCGGAACTCCTCCTGCGCCTCGCTGTACCTGACCAGCACGGCGTCGTGCACGGCATCGTCGAGGGAGGTGTCGCCGAGCTGATCTTCCAGCCGGCGCAGTTCCTCTTCGAGGGCCAGCAGGGGCCCGAAGGCCTGGCGCGCTTCGTCGGCCAGCGTCCGGCCGCTGTATTCCAGACCGTCCTGCGGCAGGTACCCGATGGTGAGATCCGCCGGCGTGACCACCTCACCGGCGTCGGGCTCGTCGAGCCGCGCCAGGATCTTCATGAGCGTGGTCTTGCCCGCGCCGTTCGGCCCGCACAGGCCCACGCGATCCCGCGCGTTGAGCTGCCACGTCACGTTGTCGAGCAACACCCGATCGGCGAACGCCTTGCGAAGCCCTACCAACTGCAACACGGAGGG
>CAYRAE010000303.1:1688-5012 GCA_964422175.1 uncultured Luteitalea sp.
CCGGCAACCGGCAACCGGCAACCGGGTGCCGGACAGTGGAGTATCGACATTCCCGGCCCGCCTTCGCGTCGGCGACGCTACGGCGAGGCAAGCATTCGTCATTCATTCGGCATCGCGGCATCCCGGCATTTGAATTGCACTGTCCTGACACAGGAGCGTGCCAATGTCCGTTTCTGTCCTCACTGGAGACCATTTCGGAGACGTCGCGGTGTCCGTCCCGACCAATTCGACGCCTGGGCGTCAGAAGAACAGGACACGGGGAGGCGATGCCCCGGGTTCTACTGCGCAGATGACGTCCAGCGACGAGGAACTCGTCGCCCGCTCGGCGGGTGGCGACATGGACAGCTTCAACCAGCTGGTGGTTCGCTGGGAGCGGCCGATCTATGCCTTGGCGTACCGAGTGATCGGGCGCGAGGAAGAGGCGCGCGATCTGGTACAGGAGGCGTTCCTCCGTGCGTACCGGTCGCTCGGCGGCTTCCGCGGCGACGCGAAGTTCTCGTCCTGGCTGTACCGCATCACGCTGAATCTCTGCCGCGACTGGATCCGGCGGCAGAAGCGGGCGCCGTTTGTCGAGACGCCCGAAGGTGTGGACGTGATCGAGCTCGCGGGCGAACATGGGCCTGTCGAGTCGGTCGAAGATCTCGTGGCGCGGCGCGATCTCGGCGCCGCAGTGAACCGGGCGATGAAGGCACTGAGCGAAGATCAGCGCAAGGCCATCGTCCTCAAGGAATACCAGGGGCTGACCTTCCAGGAGATCGCCGATCTGCTGGACTGCCCCTTGAGCACAGTGAAGACGCGGCTCTACCAGGGACTGGTCGTGCTCCGGCGTGAACTGGAGCGGCAGGGCATCACGGCTGACGTGGTGCTCCCCGATGCACGGCCTGCCTCTGGAATGGGGGCCCGTCGCCACTGACGGCGACGATCGATGATCGATGTGAAGCGCTGCCCTGATCCCGAATCCCTCCTCGTCCTGCTCTACGACGATGAGGGGACTGCCGATGAACGAGCGGTGCTCCACACACACGTGGACAGGTGCCCTCGGTGTGCCGAGGCGCTGACCGCCCTCGATGGCACACGCGGGATGCTCGGCGCGTGGCACGCTCCACGCCTTCCTCTGGGATTCGCCTTCGTCAGGCAGGAACCCTCGTCTCCTTACCGATCGATGCTCTGGCGTGGCGGCCTTGCAGCCGCTGCGGTGCTGGTGCTGGCGTCGGCTGTCTCACTCGCCCAACTCGATATCTCGTACGGCACCGACGGCCTGCGCATCCGGACGGGCGTGTCGCGTGACGAGATCCGGTCCGCTCAGGCGGGCGTCGTCCCGGCGTCGGCGGTGGATGCGAGCGCGGCACCCCCGGCTGCCGAGGCCACGCCCGTGTCGATGACATCGGCCTCGCCCGCGCAGGCGTGGGTCGGCGCCGCGTCGGCGGGCGAGCCGCCCTGGCGGCAGGACATGGACCTGCTCGCCACACAGATCAGGACTGACGTGTCGCGTCTGCTCACCGAATCGCGGCAGGCGCAGGACGCCGTGCCGATGCGCGCCGCGTTGGCAGCGGCGCCGGCGCCGGCGGGCCGTACGATGACCGACGCGCAGCTCCTCCAGCGCATCCAGGAACTGATCGATCAGAGCGAAATCCGCCAGCAGGGCAACCTCGCGCTGCGCGTCACGGAGCTCGGCCGTCAGTTCGCCTTGCAGCGCCAGGGCGACATCGTCCAGGTCGAGCAGGCCTTCCAGAAGATCGAGCAGCAGCGCAACGACCTGCTGCGCCGCGTGGCCGCACAACAGCCGCGCCCCTGATCCCGGCGTCTTTACTCCCGTGACTGCGTCGAGTACACCTGTCGTCTGCCGAGGCCATGGCGTTCTTCGGAGCCCGGGTGGCCGTGTCGCCACGATCGGACTCGTGCTCGTGGCCGCCGCGTCGCCGGTCCGCGCACAGGGGCCTCAGCCGTCAGTGCCCGGCATGTCGTCGCCGAGCGCCGGGCCCGGGAGTGCCGCACGGGGCGACGCCGGTCGCGGCGCCACGCTAACGGCCCGCTACCACGTGCGACAGATGGAGCACGTACTGGAGCGTGCGGTACAGCATGCCGCCGACCTCATGCGTCGCCGGCTCCGTGCCGTCACGTCTGACGTGCTCGCGCTCGCCGGCACGCCGCGCGCGCAAGGCTTCCGCATAGACGGCTACGGTCTGTTCTTCTCGGTCGAAGTGCCGCGCCTCAGCGAGAGCGTGAACTGGGCGCTGCGCGTGCTGAGCCAGGACCGCGACGAACGCGTCATCGCATCGCTGCAGAAGGTGGCGGCAGCCGAGGCGGATCCTGCCGTGCGCGCCGATCTCGAACGTGCGATTCGCACGGTCGAGCTCCAGTTGCAGCCCGGTGCCACCACGGCGCGGCGGGCGGCGTCGCCGCCGCAGGCGGTTCTCGAACGTGCCGACACTGCCCCTGCTTCAGGGCACGGCATCGCTGCTGCGTCGGTCATGTCCGAACCCACGCTCGCGGCGGGGCCGGCACCTGCGCCGCCCCCGGAAGTCGCCGTCGACGTGGAGGCCGATCCAAGCGTCGTCTATGAAGACGAGGTCAAGCGCGCGCTCGTCGATGCGGTGCTCGATTACGGTGGCTCACTCGATCTGCCTAACGCCGAGTGGGTCACCGTGGCGGCGCGCGATGCCGGCTACGTCGCGTTCCCTGACGCCGTGTCCGACATGGTCACCGTGACGCTCAGCGTGCGTGTGTCGGATCTCGTGGAGTTCCGTGCGCAGCGGCTCACGCGCGCAGAGGCGCGCACGCGCGTCGTCGTGCGCGAGTTCTGATCGCGCGGCCAACCGGGTAGAATCCGCCGCATGATGCGCCTCGACCGTCGACTCGTCCTTCTTGCTGTCATCGTGCTCTGCACGGCGGGGTGTCGCTCTTCGGCCACCGTACAGGAAGCGATCGAGATCCTCGATCTCACGACGGGCTACGACGATGGAGGAAGTGAGTCGGGGCAGAACAGGCTCCTGCCGACGATCGCGTTCCAGGTGCGCAACAAGGCTTCACGTCCCATCACCACGGTGCAGTTCAACGCGGTGTTCCGCGTGATCGGCGATCCGGAGGAACTCGGCGCGCAGCTCATCCGAGGCATCGACCACAACGGCCTGCCGGCCGGGAACACCGTCGGTCCGTTCACGCTGCGGTCGCCGTTCGGCTATTCGGGTGAACAGGCGCGCGTCGAGATGTTCCAGCACGAAGGCTTCCAGGACGTGCAGGTGGAGCTGTTTGCCAAGCAGGGCGGCAACCAGTGGGTGAAGCTGGAGGAGCGCATCGTGGAGCGACAGTTGCTCGCTGTCGCAC
>CAYRAE010000304.1:0-4977 GCA_964422175.1 uncultured Luteitalea sp.
GTCGCCGCCGCGCCGAGCCCGCAGGCCATGTAGAAGCGCACGAAGGCGCGCGTGCCCCAGATCTGCTCGAGCTCGGTGCCGAACATCCACAGCGCGAGCATGTTGAACACGAGGTGCGACAGCCCCGCGTGCAGGAACATGTACGTGAACGGCTGCCAGAGCCACAGCGACTCGATCACCGCCGCCGGCGTGAGGCCTCCGTACACGGTGATCATCGGCATCACGATCTGCACCAGGAACAGGACGCCGTTGGCGATGAGCAACGCCTTGACGGCCGGCGTCACACGGCCCGGTCCGAACTGATACGAGATGCGCGAGTAGGAAGAGCGGGACACGGTGCCAGTGTAGGGGAAATGCAGGGAATGCCGCGATGCCGGGAATGCTGGGAATGCAGGGAATGCCGCGATGCCGCGATGCCGGGAATGCCGGGAATGCCGAACCCAATCACTTCGGCGCTCGGAGATCAGGACATCACGAGGTTCTCGACATCGAGTCTGTCCTTGCTGCATTCGTCATTCGTCATTCGTCATTTCCCCCATTCCCGGCATCGCGGCATTCCCGGCATTCCCCTGAACGTGAACCGTTCTCGGTGGTGCGGCGGGGAGGCGGGTGGCGAGGGCGGCGGCCACGAGTGGGAGGCCTGCGAGGATGGTCAGCGTGAGCGGCAGGCCGATCGCGTCGGCCACCATGCCTGTCACGGGCACGAGCATGCCGCCCGTGCCCCATGCTACGCCCATCATCAGTGACGACACGGTGGCTGCGCTGTGCGGCGCGAGGGCCTGGCCGAAGCTCACGTTCACCGGCAGTGTCGACTGCAGGAACAGTCCGCCCACGGCGAGCAGCGCCGCGAACGTCCAGCCCGTGGTCTGCGGTGCGCCGAGCAGGAATGGCGTGGCCATCACGAGCGACCACACGATGACCTGTCGCGGGCCGAAGCGGTCGGCGAGCGTTCCGCCCCAGAACCCGCCGATGCTCGACATGAACAGGTAGAGCGCCATCGCCGTACCCGCCTCGCCGACGCTCATGCCCTGACTGGTGAGCAGCACCGGTACGAATGTCGCGAACGAGAGCGACACCACCGTGCGCAGCACCACGAGCGCGTACAGCAGGAACAGGTCACGGGCGTGAGGCCGCAGCGCGCGCAGGCCGCCGCCGTGTGGACGCGGTGGTGCGAGCGGCAGCGCGGGCACCGTGCGTGCGAAGAGCAGCGCGCACGCCACGCCGGGCAGCAGGAACCACGCCGTGGCGCTCAGGCCAACCTGCTCGGCGGCGTTGGCCACGAGCAACGGCGAGAGCGCGAAGCCGAGCGTGCCTGTCGTCACGAACACGCTCATCGCGGTGCCCGGCCGCGCGTGTCCTGCCGTATGCGCCACCATCGCGCCGGGAGGATGGAACGCGGCGATGCCGAACCCGCCCAGCACCAGCACGATCGCCAGCGTGGTCTGGTGGTGGACCAGCCCCAGCAGGCTCAGGGCGATGGCACTGACGAGCGGACCCGCCATCAGCAGCGCACGTGCGTAGCCGCGATCGGCCAGGCGCCCGAACAGCAGCTGCGACAGCGACGCAGCGGCCTGATAGACCATCATCAGCGTGCCGGCCGCCTGCAGGCTCATGCCGAGTCGCGGCATCAGCAACGGCAGCAGCGGCGCGTACATGTTCGAGTACGCGTCGACCATGAAGTGCGCCGCCGACACGATGCCGAGCGGACGCGCGTCGACACGCCGGACCTGCGCCATCTCAATCACGAGCATCCTTCGGGGCGCGCCGCTTCATCAGTCGGCCGACGATCCTCCCGAACGCCTCGTCGAACTCGCGCACGCCGAACAGACGTGCCGCCACGGCGAGCACGACGAGCGCCGCGCCGATCGTGACGCCGACGCGGATGGCCTGCACGAGGAACGCGTCGCCCGTCAGGGCGCGCGCTTCGAGCCACCCGTGCAGCGCCCATGCCGCACCAGCCATCACCAGGCTCGCCAGCGTGATCCTGACGAGCGTCGAGAGGATGGCGCGTGCGCCGATCGATCCGAGCCGCCGGCGCAACAGGAACAGCAACAGGCCGGCGTTCACCAGCGACGCGAGCGCCGTCGCCAGGCTCAGACCCACGAATCCGAACCCGAGTACGCGGGCGAGCGTCACGCTGAGCAACGCGTTGATCAACACGGCCGCCACGCTCACCGTCACGGGCGTGCGCGTGTCGCGCAGCGCGTAGAAGGTCGGCGACAGGACCTTCACGACCGAATAGCCGATGAGACCCGGCGAATACCCCATGAGCGCCAGGGCCACGTTCTGCGTATCCGACGGCAGGAACTGGCCGCGTTCGAAGATCAGCCTGACGATCGGCACGCCCAGTACCACGAGGCCGATGGTCGCCGGTACCGTCAGCGCCAGCATGAGCCGCAGTGCGTGGGCCAGCGTGGCGCGCAGCGCCTGCATGTCGTCGCGCGCGGCGTGCTGCGAGAGGAGCGTCAGCGATGCGCCCGCGATCGCCACGCCGAAGATCCCGATCGGGAGGTACATGATCCTGAACGCGTAGTTCAGCCACGACACCGATCCCGCGACCTCGCTCGTGGCGAGGACGGTGCCCACGTAGACGTTGAACTGCGTGGCGGCGACGCCGAGCGTGCCCGGCCCCATCAACAGCAGGATCTCGCGCAGACCCGGGTCGTTGGGCGCGAAGTCGAAGCGATACCTGAAGCCCTCGCGCCGCAGTTGCGGCCACTGGAGCGCGATCTGTCCGAACCCGCCCAGAAGCACGGCGAAGGCCAGTGCCGTCACCGGCTCCATTCCGAACGCCGGCATCAGCGGTACGAGCAGGAGGATGGCCGCGATCGACGCGACGTTGAACATCGCGGGCGCGAGTGCCGGCATGAAGAACCGCCCGAGCGCGTTCAGCATGCCCATCGCCGCCACTGCCGCCGCCACGAGCGGCAGGAACGGGAACATGAGCCGCGTGAGCTGCACCGTCAGCTCGAACTTGCCCGGCACGTTGGCGAAGCCCCCCGCGAACGCGCGCGTCATGGGCTCGGCGAACACCATGCCGAGCGCGGCGATCGCCGACGTGGCCACGATCAACGCGGTGATGGCCCGCCGTCCGAGCGTCCAGGCGGCCTCGCGGCCATCGCGCGCGAGCGTCCGGCTGAAGGTGGGGACGAAGGCGGCGGTCATGGCGCCCTCGGCGAACAGGTCGCGCACCAGATTCGGAAGGCGGAACGCCGCGTTGAAGGCGTCCATCTGGTGGCTTGCGCCGAACGCGTGCGCCAGGACCTGCTCGCGGACGAGTCCCAGGATCCGGCTCGCCATCGTCGCGCTGCCGATCAGTCCAGCAGCACGAGTCAGCGAGGCGCCGCGCGGCGATGTCACCACGTCATCATCGCACGCAGCCGTTGACGCGGCCGGGGCTGGCGACCTACAAGGGGATGATGCGCAGTCGCAGCGGCAGCCTCATCGTCCTCCTCGCGTCGGGTGTCCTGTTGCTGCCCGCGTCGGTCGGCTCCGCGCGTCACGCACCTGATGCGCAGGCCCGCCAGGCCCCCGCTGGCGGCGAGGTCGCGGCGCTGCGCGCCAACGGTGAGGCGGCCATGGACGCCTCGCGGTTCGGAGACGCCGAGGCGATCTTCGAGAAGCTCGTGGGGCTCACGCCGGCCGATCCGATCGCGCGCCTGCAGCTCGGGATGGCGCGGACGATGAACGGCCGTGCGACCGAGGCGATCGCTCCCCTGCGCGAGGCCCTGCGCCTGCGTCCGGACCTGCTCCCCGCGAAACTGTTCCTCGGCATCGCCTACATGGAAACGAATCGGCCGAAGGAGGCCGTGACGCCGCTGCGGCAGGTGGTGCAGGCCGACGGCAGCAACGTCAACGCGCGTCAGGCGCTGGCCGAAGCGCTGCTCGCGCTCGAGCAGTACGGCGAGGCGAGCGTGCAGCTCGAGGCCGTCACCAGGGCACAGCCGGCGTTGCCGCAGGCGTGGGCCGCGCTCGGACGCACGTACGAAGGCATCGCTCGAGCCGCGTTCGCGCGACTGCAGGACATCGACCCGGACTCGCCGTACGTCTGGCTGCTCATCGCCGACGTGATGACGGTGGAGGAGAAGCATCCGCAGGCGTTCGATCTGATCAAGAAGGCGCAGGCGGCGCTGCCGACGCTGCCTGGCATCCATCGCCAGCTCGCCGCCGTGTACGCCGCCAGTGGACACACCGACTGGGCGGCGCTCGAGCAGCAGCGCGCCGATGCCGAGAAACCCGCGTGCGCGTCGATCCCCGTGGCGTGCGCGTACCTGGCCGGCCAGCAGCGTGACGTGATCGCGCGCACGGCGACGGCGAGCCAGCCTGCGGCGCTCTACTGGCGTGCGCGAGCGGCCAACGACCTGGCCGGCGCGGCGTTCAGCGCGCTCGAAGATCTGCCGCCATCCGTCGATCGATTCGTCGTCCGCGCCGGCATCGCACGCGATCAAGGGCGGCCGCTCGACGCCGCGGCGCAGTTGCGCGAGGCGTTGAAGCTCGCGCCGGGGGATCCCGGGCTCGAGCACGATCTGGCCGGCGCGCTGTACGCCTCCGGCGACATCGATCAGGCGCTGCCGCTGCTCGAGAAGCTCCTCGCGTCGAACCCGAATGCGCCCGACTTGCTGATCGCCGTCGGCGACGCCCTGTTGCGTGGGCAGCAGGTGGAACGGGCCGTGACGTTGTTGAAGAAGGCCGTGAGCCTCGACCCGGCGCAGACGGCCGCACACGGACTGCTCGGGCGCGCACTGCTCCAGACGGGCGACGCGGCGGCCGCCATCCCGCACCTCGAAGCGGCATTGGCCGCGGACCAGGACGGCAGCATCCACTACCAGCTCGCGCAGGCGGTGCAGCGCACGGGCAACGCGGATCGCGCGAAGGTGCTGCTTGCCGAGTATCAGAAGCGCGCGGAGGCCGCCGCGCCGCCAGAGCCGGTCTCGCCCGCCAGCGCCCCGACGATCACGCCTCCGGTTCCGTGATCGT
>CAYRAE010000305.1:0-4966 GCA_964422175.1 uncultured Luteitalea sp.
CGGCACGACGAGCGCGGCCAGCGACGAGAAGACGAGCAGCGCCGTGAACACGAATCGCCCACCCCAGCGATCGGTCACCATGCCCATCGGCAGACGTGCCAGCGATCCCAGCAGGACCGGGACAGCGACGAGCAGCGCCGTGTGCGACGCCGTCAGTGCGTAGAGAGTGGAGAAGGTCGAGGCCAGCCCGCCGACGAGACCCCAGGCGGCAAACGACACCGTGAACGACACCGTCGCCAGCAGCAGCGCCGTGTTCGAGTCCTGCCTCGCGCGCAGCTCGCTGGACACGGCCAGAGTCTTACCACGAATTCGTGTGTCAGCGTTCGCCGACGACGCGGGATCAGTCGGCGCCGATCAGCTGCAGGACCCAGAAGGTCGATGCGCCGACGAGGGCGGCGGCGGGAATCGTCATCACCCAGGCCCACACGATGCGGCTGGCGATGCCCCAGCGAACGGCGGAGAGGCGGCGCGTCGCGCCGACGCCGACGATCGATCCGGTGATGGTGTGCGTGGTACTGATGCCGACGCCGAGGACCGTGGCGATGAGGATGGCGACGGCCGCGCCTGTCTCGGCCGCGAAGCCACCCACTGGCGTCAGTTTGGTGATCTTGCTGCCCATCGTCTTCACGATGCGCCAGCCGCCGGAGAGCGTGCCCAGCCCGATCGCGAGATGCGCGGCGATCACCACCCAGAACGGCACCTCGAACGAGTGCAGGTAGCCGGCCGTCACCAGCACGCCCGTGATGATGCCCATCGTCTTCTGGGCGTCGTTGGCGCCGTGCATCAGGCTGAAGAGCGCGGCAGACAGTAACTGGAGGCGGCGGAACAGCATGTCCACGCGCGCGGGCGCGGTCCGCCGGAACAGCCAGAACGTGGCCGTCATCGTGGCCAGGCCCACGCACAGGCCGACCACCGGCGCGACGACGATGAAGATGAGGGTCTTGATCCAGCCGGACCAGATGATGGCGGGCAAGCCGGCCTTGGCGACCGCCGCGCCGGCGTACCCCCCGAACAGCGCGTGCGACGAACTCGTGGGCAGGCCGTAGAACCACGTGATCAGGTTCCACACGATCGCGCCGGTGAGTCCGGCGCAAATCACCGCGAACGTGACGTAGCGCAGCTCCACCATGCCCGAGCCGACGGTCTTGGCCACGGCGGTGCCGAACGCGAACGCGGCGACGAAATTGAAGAACGCGGCCCAGACCACTGCCTGTCCTGGCGTGAGCACGCGCGTGGACACCACGGTGGCGATGGAGTTCGCCGCGTCGTGAAACCCGTTGATGTAGTCGAACGCCAGCGCGAGCAGGACCAGCGCGATGACGACCAGCAGGGTTGCATCCATGGAATCAGGCGGGCCTCAGGTGTACTTGACCACGAGACCTTCGATCTCGTTGGCGACGTCTTCACACTCGTCTGTCGCGCGTTCGAGCAGGTCCAGGATCTCCTTCCACTTCAGGATCTCGATCGCGTTCTGCTCCTCGGAGAAGAGTCGTCCGATGGCCTCGCGATGAATCTGGTCCGCCTCGTTCTCCAGGCGGTTGATCTCGACGACGTGTTCCTCGAGTCCCTGCCGCCGTTCGAGCTTCTGCGTGGCGAGCAGGATCTGCTCGGCTGAACGAAGGATGACGCTCGTGAGCTCGCGGGCGCCGTACCTGATGTGCTGCACGCGATAGAGCCTGATGCAGCCGCCGGCGGCGTCCATCATGTCCATCACGTTGTCGAGATACAGCACCAGGGTGTGGATGTCTTCACGGTCGAGGGGGGTGACGAACGTCTTGTTCAATCGATGCAACGCATCGTGGGCGATGATGTCGCATTGGTGCTCGAGGGCTTTCAGTTCGTCTGCCGCGTCCCAGCGCGGCACATCGTCGGCCACCATGCCCTCGAGAATCACCGCGGCCTTGCGGATCTCCTGGGCCAGCTGGATGAAATCGTCGAAGAAGCGACCGTCTTTGGGGATGAGACTGAATCGGGCCACGCAACTCTCCTAGGGCTGTGGACGGTCGGATGCCCTGTTGCACGTGGCGTGGGCATCGGGATGTAGCTGGGGAGACAGACGCATGGACGAGGACCGTCGCGCAGGCAGGGCCATCATAGCCCTGCCGCAAGGCCCCGCCCTGTAAATTCCACGTAAACAAATCGGGGCCATCGGCGGTCGGCCGTCGGCCATCACGTCACCGGCCTCCGTGCGAGGCCGGGCCCGGGGGCCGGCTCTCCACTGAGCGACGCGAGTCGAAGGGTTGCCATCCTCCCGCTCTCGGCACTAAGGTGTGCGCACCATGCCCTCAGTGCTGACGCTCATCCTCGGCGGTGGCCGCGGTAACCGGCTGTTTCCGCTCACGTGGACCCGCTCCAAGCCGGCCGTGCCGATCGGCGGCAAGTACCGCCTGATCGACGTGCCCGTCAGCAACTGCCTGCACGCGCACCTGCGACGCATCTTCGTGCTGACGCAATTCAACTCGGCATCCCTGAACCGGCACCTCGCGCAGAGCTACCGGCTCGATCACTTCTCGCAAGGCTTCGTGGACATCCTGGCCGCCGAACAGACGCCCGACAGCACGGCATGGTTCCAGGGCACGGCCGACGCGGTCCGACAAGCGTGGCGGCACTTCCACTCGATGCAGGCCGACCACATCCTCATCCTCGCCGGCGATCACCTCTATCGCATGAACCTCGGCGAACTCATCGCCGATCACATCGAACAGGACGCCGACGTCACCATCGCCGCGCAGCCGTGCGATCCGGAGACGTCCACGCAGATGGGCATCTTCCGCTTCGACGCCAACGGGCAGATCTCGGGCTTCGAGGAGAAGCCCGACGCCGACAGGCTATCCGCGATCGGCCAGAGCGTCCCCGTCGACAGCCGCATCGCGTCGTGGATCACGCCCGAGCGGCCGTTCATCGCGTCGATGGGCATCTACGTCTTCTCCAAGCAGGTGCTGCTCGACTCGCTCGAGCGTTACGCCGATGCCGTCGACTTCGGCAAGGAGATCATCCCGGCGGTGATCGACACGCATCGCGTGCGCGCGTACCTCTATCGCGGGTACTGGGAAGACGTCGGCACCATCGGCTCGTTCTTCGAAGCCAACCTGAAGCTCACCGACCCGATCCCGGCGTTCACGTTCCACGACGAGGACGCGCCGATCTTCACGCACCCACGCTTCCTGGCCGGATCCCGCGTGCACGACTGTCGCGTGGATCGCGCGGTGATCGCCGAGGGCTGCTCGCTCACCTCGTGCGCGATCGATCGCGCCGTGGTGGGCATTCGCACGCAGGTGCGCGCCGGCGCGCAGATCACCAATTCCGTGCTGCTCGGCGCCGACTACTACAGTCGCGACAGCGATGACACGGGCGTGCCGCTCGGCATCGGCAGGGACGTGGTGCTCGATCGGGTGATCGTCGACAAGAACGCCCGCGTCGGCGACGGCGCGCGCCTGGTCAACTCGGCCGGCGTGCAGGACGCGGAAGGGAACGGTTACGTCATCCGCGAGGGCATCATCATCGTGCCAAAGGGGTCGACGGTGCCACCCGGCACCGTCGTCTAGCCTTCGATTCGTCGCCCTTCGACGTCGCCCGGGACGTCGTCACGCAGACGCGCGTGACGACGACGCGGCAGCGGCTTCCAGCGCAGGAGACTGGATGCCGGCATCCACGAACTGGCTGAGCTCCTGGTCCCACACCGTGACCTTTGCGCGCTTCAGGTCGAAGTACCAGCCGTAGAGGCGCAGCGACCCCTTGGACAGCGCGCGCTGCACCGACGGATACGTCAGCAGCCGATCCATCTGCTCGACGACGTTGGTCCGCGCGAGGGCGTTGTGCGGCGTGGTGCCGTTGGGATGTACGGGCGCCACGCCATGGCGCGACATCGACGACATGCCGTTGGACAGCCATCGGCTGAGCGACCCGCCGAGCGATTCGTGCCCGCCGATCAGGGCCTTCATGGCACCGCACTCGGAGTGTCCGCAGACGACGATACTGTGGATGTTGAGGACGTCCACCGCGTATTCCACCGCGGCGCCGACCGAGTAGTCGTCCGGACGCTCGGTCCACTCCGGCACGAGGTTGCCGATGTTGCGCAGCACGAAGATGTCGCCCGGGTCGGCGTTCACCAGATCCGCCGGGACGATGCGCGAGTCGGCGCACGTGATGAAGAGCGCCTGCGGCGTCTGCCCCACGTCGGCCAGGTGGCTCAGCAGCGGCCGTACGTCGCGCGACGTGGTGGCGTTGAAGGCGGCCGCGCCCTGAAGCATCGGCTCGTTGCCGTCACCGGTGGCGGCGAGCGACGTCTCCCGGCGTGAGCGCCGACGGAGCGCACCGAGCAAGGCGTCGAGGCGCGACTTCGCGAAGTGCGGCGTGCCCCTGGCCGCGTCGGCGTACCAGGCCTCGTGCAGTTCGTCGATGTCGACCTTGCCGCCCATGCGCTCGTGCCCCACGCGCCAGTCGTGCAGCGCTTCGAAGGCGGCATGGTCCATGAAGTCCACCATCAGGTCCACGTCCACATGGGCGCCCGGCGGAATGGTCTCGAGCGCGGCGGTGAGTCTCGGGATGCCGACGAACGTCATCGAGCCGCCGATACGCACGTGGTACCGGCCCTCGGCGCCTTCGACCTGGACCTTCGTCTGCGACAGCCGGCGCAGCAGCAGCACGATGGCCAGCGCCAGGCCGAGCCCGATGCCGGGCAGCAGGCCGAGCACGACCACGCCGGCGACGGTGACGGCATAGACGAAGGCTTCGCCGAAGGTGACGAGTCGACGGATGTGGTGCGCGTCGACGAGCCGGATGCCGACGTGCACCAGGAGCCCGGCCAGCACGCAGAGCGGGATCATCTCGATCCCCCAGCCGAGGAACAGCACGAACAGCAGGATCCAGACGCTGTGCAGGATGGCCGAGAGCTGCGTCTTCGCACCGGCGTTGATGTTGGCCGACGAACGCACGATGACGCCCGTCACGGGCAGGCCGCCGAGCA
>CAYRAE010000306.1:0-4959 GCA_964422175.1 uncultured Luteitalea sp.
GGTCCTTCGATGTACTCGGCGTCGTTGTTCACGCGCCAGACGTCGTAGCGGATGCGACCTTCACGGATGTTCTCCGCCGCGAGCATGGCCGTCATCATCGCGTGATCCTGGTTGTTGTAGCGATGCATGCCGTTGCGCCCGACGACCTGCAGCGTCGGAAACCGCTCCTGCAGCGTCGCGCGGATCCGCTCGAGGTGCACCCGGTAGGCATCGTCGTAAATCGGGTAAGCCTTCGGTTGCCTGACGATGCACGCGTCGACGATGTCATCGGGCGACGCGAGACCGATGCGCGCGAGTTCCGATGTCGCGAGCGTGCGCAACTGCGCGTCCGATTGCGCCCAGATGTCGTCGCCTTCCTGGCAGAAGTACTCGAGCCCGTACGACGCCAGCGACGGGTCTGGCACCATGTCCTCCGACCATGCACGGAAGTTCTGGACGCGTCCCGCGCGCACGTCGGGATCGTGGACGTAGATCCACTGGTCTGTCAGCGGCGTGCCGCCGCGCGCGAGGAGCGCCACGATGAGGAAGTCGCGATAGCGGAGCTTCGATGCCGCGTCGAGCGTCTGGGGATCGAGCGCCGGTCGCAGCGCCGCCACGAGCTCGCGCAGAGGCGCCGACGAGATCACGTGGCGCCCCGTGATCGTCTCCGCGCGGCCGTCGGGACCGACGTGGGTGACGTGCCACGTGCCCGTGTCGTCGCAGCGGCACTCCGTCACGCGACGGCCGAGACGGATGTGGCCGCCCTGACGCTGGACGGCGGCCGCGCACGCTTCCCACATCATCCCGGGCCCGAGCCGCGGGTAGAGGAAGGTCTGTGTCAGTGTCTTGATCGATCCGCCTCCACCAGTTCGCGCCGGCCGCAACGCGTCGACGATCGCGGATCCGAGTGACAGGCCCTGGATGCGCTGCGCGGCCCAGTCTGCCGACACGTCACGACAATCCATCCCCCAGACCTTCTCGGTGTACGTCTTGAAGAAGATCTCGAAGAGGCGATGGCCGAATTCGTTGGTGACCCAGTCCTGGAAGCTGACGACGGGACGCGCGGGCGCGATGCGTGCCAGAAAATAAGACGACACGCAGCGGAGCGCCTCCATCGGACCGAGCTTGCGCAGCGCATCTCCCGGACGCAGCGGGTACTGGAAGAAGCGCCGCCTGTAGAAGATGCGCGATTCACGCGGACGCACGATGAGGTCGTCGCCGAGCATCTCGCGCCAGAATGTTTCGATTTCCTTGGATTTCGAGAAGAATCTGTGCCCGCCGATGTCGAACCTGACGTCCTTGTAGCGGACCGTCCGCGAGATGCCGCCCACGTGCTCGGGGTCGGCCTCCAGCACGACGACGGGCCGCCCGTCGGCCGTCAGTCGATGGGCCGCGGTGAGGCCCGCGGGACCCGCGCCGATGACGACGACCGGTTCACTGACGACAGACATCGAGCGCATATAGTATCGGCAGTGTCGAGGCGAGAAGTGTGCGGCGTGGTGATCGCGGCCATCGTGCTCGCTGTCGTCGCGACGTGGCCGCTCGGCCTGCAGCTCGATCGCTACGTGCTGCAGGCCGGCACCGACCCGAGCATCAACGGCTGGGCGCTCGCGTGGGCCGCCGACCGCATTCCGCACGGACTCGCCGGTTTCTGGACGCCGCCCGCGTTCTATCCGTATCGCGACGTCCTCGCCTACTCGGAGAACCTGCTCGGCGTCGCGGTGTTCGTGGCGCCGATCCTGTGGCTGGGCGGCAGCCTCACGCTGGCGTACAACGCCGCGTTCCTCCTCGCATACATCGTCAGCGCGATCGGCGCGTACCTGCTCGCACGCGACTGCACGGGCTCACGCGCGGCAGCCGCAATCGGCGCGTTCGCCTTCGTCATGCTGCCCTATCGCGTGGCGCAGGCAGGACATCTGCAGGTGCAGTGGATCGGATGGACCGCTGTGGCGTTGTGGGCGCTGCTACGCCTGCTGCGGCAGACGCGGGCGGCCACGAGGACCGCCCCTGCGGGGCATCCGACGACCGACGTCACGGCCACGCGTACGTGGACGATGATCGCGGTGTTCGTGGGCGCGGCGGTGCTCCAGATCCTGTCGTATGGGTATGCCGCATTCCAGCTCGCGCTCGCGGCCATCATCGTCACCGTGTGGCACCTCGCTTCGGGAGTCGTCCTGTCGCGGCGCGTTCTGCTTCCCATCGGCGCCGCAGCCATCATCGGGATCGCGATCGTGGCACCGGCGATCAGTGCGTACGGGCGTGTCTGGAACGATCGCGCACCGGCAACATCCGAAATCCACGAGAACTCGGCGGATCTCGGCGCATACCTCGATGTGCCGAACGACATGCGCACGAGCGGATGGTTGCCCGGTGTGGCGCAACCCGAAGGCAGGCTCTTCCCTGGCGTGACGGTGTCTCTTCTCGCCCTCCTCTCTCTCGTCCCGCTGCCGCGACGCGGGGTGGGCGTACATCGCATCTCGTGGCGCCTGCGAGGCCTGTTCGTGACCGTGGCACTCGCGGCCGTGCTCGTGTCACTCGGTCCGGTGCCCCGTGCGTGGGGAACGCGCCTGCCAATCCCGTCGGCGTACGCGATGCTCGCCGAGTGGGTGCCGCTCTTCCATGTCATGCGCGTGCCGGCACGCTTCGGTGCGCTGGCACTGCTGGCGACCGCCATGCTCGCGTCCATCGGCGTCGCACGCCTGCTCGCCGGCCGTTCGCGTCGCATGGTCGTGACCATCGTCGTGGCGCTCGCCGCCGCGATCGTCTTCGAAGGCACGCCGTCGGCACGCACCTTCAGCGCCGGGATGCCGGTGTTGCCAGACGAGGATCGGCGCGCATACGAGTGGCTGGCGCGCGAGCCGGAAGGTGCGGTGCTCGAGTTGCCGATCGGATCGACGGGCCGCGTCAACTATGGCCTGTGGGCGCAGTACGGCGCGCTCATGCATCGGCATCCCGTCATCAACGGATTGACGCGCATCGAGACGCCGCTCCAGGCGTGGCTCGGCGGCTCGGCATCTCCACTCGCGTACGACGGTCGTCAGGCCGACGTCCTGCCGATGCTCCTGTCGCTCGGCGTGCGGCACGTCGTGCTGCGCCCGTCGCGCTTCGTCGATGAGGCGTTCGGAATGTCGACACTGGCGGCGCTGCAGTCGTCGCCGCTCGTGACCTCGACGCGTCGCGAGGGCGGGGTGCACGTCCTGCCTCTTGCACCGCCGCCACCGACCGAGGAGACCGCGGTCGGACAACGCATCCCGTCCGCCGCCTTCACGATTGCGGCATCGCCGAGTGGCACGGGCATCGAGCGTGCCGTCGATGGCGATCCCGCGACGCGCTGGCTGTCAGGCCGCCCGCAGGACGGCAGCGAATCCATCGTCCTGCGCTTCGTCACCGAGCAGGACGTGGCGCGCGTCGACATCACGCTCGGCAACGCGAGCCTGCGCGACTACCCACGACATCTGCGCATCGAATCGCACGACGCGGCAGGCGCGATCCGCATCCTCCATGACGAGGATGTCCTCGTGCCCCTCGGGGCGGCGATTCGCCGCACACCCGATCGGCCGGTGCTGACCTTCACGCTGCCGCCGAACCACTCGGCGGCACTCGTGCTGCGGCAGACGGGTCGGGCCGGGCGGTGGTACTGGGCCATCGACGAACTCGCGCTGTGGGCACGGCCATGAGCAGTGTGGCCGTACTCGTACCCGCCTACAACGCTGCGGCGACGCTCGGTGCCTGTCTGTCGGCACTCGCGAGCGGTCCGCACGCCGCATCGATCCTCGTCGTGGACGATGGGTCGACGGACGACACGGCAGCGATTGCCAGACGACATGGAGCCGGGGTGTTGCGTATCCACGGGCCGTCTGGCCCTGCCGCCGCGCGCAATGCCGGCGTGGCCGTCACCACAGCCGACATCCTCCTGTTCGTGGATGCCGACGTGATCGCGTCACCGGCCGCCGTCTCGACACTGCTCGGGGCGTTCGATACGGAACACGATCTCGCTGCGGCGTTCGGTTCGTACGACGCGAATCCCGCGGCGCGCAGCGTGACGTCGCGGTTCAAGAACCTGCTGCACCACTTCGTCCACCAGCAGGCCGACGCACGCAGCACGTCGTTCTGGGCCGGATTCGGCGCCATCAGGCGCGACGCCTTCGACATCGTCGGCGGGTTCGATGCCGCGCGCTATCCGCGCCCGAGCATCGAGGACATCGAGCTCGGCACACGACTGTGGCGTGCAGGACTGCGCGTGCGACTGGTGCGCGAGGCACAGGTCACGCATGTCAAGGCGTGGACCCTGCGCCAGCTCGTGACGACGGACGTGCGGGATCGCGCGTATCCGTGGACGCGCCTGTTGCTCGACACGCGGGCGCCGGCGCACGATCTGAACCTGCGCACGCGCGATCGCGTGTCGGCGATCGTCGCGTGGAGTCTCGTGGCCGCCGTCGTCACGTCCGCCGTCGCGCCACGGACGGGCGCCGCAGCGGCGCTGACGGCGGTCGTGCTGCTCGTGGTGCTCAATCGCCGCCTCTATCGCTTCTTCGCCGGTGCCGGCGGATGGCGATTCGCGACTGCCGCGTTCGGCCTGCACCTGCTCTACTACCTGTACAGCTCCGCGACATACGGCGTGGGCGTACTGCTGCACCTCGCGCGATCGCGCGTGTCCTGACGAATCGAACATGTGCGGAATCGCCGGCATCTGGCAGCGCGAGGGTCCGCCCGTCGAGCCGCGCAGCATCACGCGGTTCCTGCGCGCGATCGCGCATCGCGGGCCCGACGGCGAAGGCATCGCCATGCTGGACGAGGGGCGGCTTGCGTTGGGACATCGCCGGCTCGCGATCCTCGACACGACCGACGCCGGCGCGCAGCCGATGCGATCGGAGAGCGGGCGCTACGACATCACCTACAACGGCCAGGTGTACGACTTCATCGAACTGCGTCGGCAGCTCGAAGGCGACGGCTTCCGGTTCCGCAGCGACAGCGACACGG
>CAYRAE010000307.1:0-4954 GCA_964422175.1 uncultured Luteitalea sp.
GGCCGGCGATCAACACGATGCGGCAGGCATATCCGCAGTACCTGTCCGTGGAGGGTGACGCGCTGCCGCGCGAGATACAGGAAGTCATCTTCCCGCTCGACTACGTGCCGCTCATCAAGCGCTACGCCGCGCAGAACCAGGTGGATCCCTTCCTGGTGGCGGCGCTCATCGGCCAGGAGTCCTCGTACGTGGCTGACGTGAAGTCGCCGGCAAACGCCTGGGGACTGATGCAGATCCTGCCGTCCACGGGCCGGCAACTCGCCCGCGGGGAAGGCGTGGCGGTGTTCCGTACGCAGATGCTGACCGATCCGGAGACGAACGTGCGGCTCGGCACGCGCCATCTCGCCGCGCTGATCCGGAACCATGGCGGCGTCCCCTACGCGCTCGCCGCGTACAACGCCGGCCCGGCGCGCGTGATTCGATGGAAGGCCGAACGCCCGGGCGTGGAGCAGGCGGAGTTCATCGACGACATTCCGTTCCCGGAGACCCAGATCTACGTGAAGAAGATCCTCGGGACCGCCGTGGATTACCGTCGCCTCTACGAGAAGGTGCTGGCGGAGTAGAATCTCCGCGTGGCCCATACATACTCAGCGAACGCCCCGGCGTGGACGCTGCCGGCCAGGCAGCCCCGCGCCCTGACCATCCAGTTCGGCCTCGTGCTCTGTGCGGCGTGGCTGCTGCCCGCGGCCATCCACGCGCTGGGCCTGCCCGTACGGCAACTGCTGCCGATGCACTGGCCCGCGATCCTCGCCGGCCTCGTGTACGGGTGGCGGTCCGGTGCGGCGATTGGCGCGGCGGCGCCGATCGTGAGCTACCTGATTGCGGGCATGCCGCGTCCCGAGGTGCTGCCGTCGATGACCTTCGAGCTCGCCGCGTACGGCGCGATCGCGGGGTTCATGGTGGAAGGGCTCGGACGCGGCCGCTTCCTGGCGACGCTGGCCTCAGTCGTCGGGGGACGGCTCGTGTTCCTCGCCGTCATGCTCGGCACCGGTGCGATCGCCACGCCGTTTGCGACGTATCTGAAGGCCGCGATGGTCCCCGGCCTCGCCGCCGCGGCGGCCCAGGTCGTGCTCCTGCCGCTGCTGGCCAACTACTGGGTGAAGCGCGAGCAGCGCCTGCCGAAGACGTGAGCGTCTGTCAGGCGAAGCGGGCCAGGAGGCGCGCTTCGGCGGCCGCCAGCGTTTCCTCCTTCTTGCAGAAGCAGAACCGCAGGCTGTGGCGTCCGCCGGTACCGGAGCGATGGAAGCTGCTGCCGGGCACGGCCGCCACGCCGACGTCTGCCGCCAGCCAGCGCGCCACGCTCACGTCATCGTCGGAGTCCGGTCCCATGCCACGGGCGCGTGCGCGGGCGACTGGCTCGCGTACGTCAGTCATCACGTAATACGCGCCATCGGGCACGTGCGGCGCGAAGCCGCATCGTTCGAGCATCGACACGCATCGCTGCCGCCGGGCATCGTAGTGTGCGGCCAGCGACGCGAAGTACGTGTCTGGCAGGCGCAGCGCGAACGCCGCGGCCTCCTGCAGCGGCGCCGGCGCGCCGACGGTGAGGAAGTCATGGACCTTGCGGATCGCGCCGGCCAGCGTCGGCGGCGCGATCGCCCAGCCCACGCGCCATCCCGTCACGCTGAACGACTTCGAGAGGCTGCTGATCGTCACCGTGCGGTCGGCCATGCCCGGCAGCGTGCAGAGCGGAATGTGCCGCGCGTCTCCGTACACGATGAACTCGTAGATCTCGTCGGTGATGGCGAGCAGGTCATGCTCGTGACAGAGCGCGGCCACGAGTGCGAGTTCGTCGCGCGAGAAGACCTTCCCCGTGGGATTGTGCGGCGAGTTGAGGATGATGGCGCGCGTGCGCGCCGTGACCGCCGCGCGCAGTTCGTCGGGGTCGATCGACCAGTCGGGCTCGTGCAGCCGTACGTAGCGCGGGGTGGCGCCCGACAGGATCGCGTCGGGGCCGTAGTTCTCGTAGAACGGCTCGAAGACGATCACCTCGTCGCCGGGATCCACGGTGGCGAGCAGCGTCGCGATCATCGCTTCGGTGGATCCGCAGCACACGGTCACCTGACGATCGGGCTCGATGGCGACGTCGTAGTGCCGCTGCATGTGGTGGCCGATCGCCGCCCGCAGCGGCGCCGCACCCCACGTCACCGCGTACTGGTTCACATCGTCTGCCACCGCGCGCATCGCGGCGGCCTTGACGTCCTCGGGAGCAGGGAAGTCAGGGAAGCCCTGAGAGAGATTGACGGCGCCATGCGCGAGCGCCACGCGCGTCATCTCGCGGATGACTGACTCGGTGAAGCGGGACGCCTTCTCTGATACGTACACGGGGACAGGGTAATGCCGAATGATGAATGACGAATGATGAATTGGGGGGAATGCCGGGAATGCCGCGATGCCGCGATGCCGCGATGCCGGGAATGTCGTTGGCTACCTGAGCACGTAGATGCGCCTGCGGGTGTCGGAGGCGAACAGGGTCACGCCGTCGATGCGACTCAGGGCGGCGACGAGATCGGGATGGCGCGTGGCGTCGATGACGACGTGGGTGACGCCGGCGCGGCGGAGGGCATCGATCGCTGATGGAGCGGGGAATGACTCGAAGGCCAGGTAGTGCTCCACGTAACTTCGCGGCGTGTAGCCGGAGTACCCGTTGAGCAGCGGTTTCCAGTTCGCGATCGAGGCGTGGACGGCGGCAGCGTTCACGGCGACGCGTTCCGGCTCGGGAAAGGGCAGTTCCACGACGACCGCGTGCGGGACGTCCGCGAGCGCCGTGTAGACGGCCGGGATTCCCTTGAACGGGACGAACGCCATCGGCACGCGTGTGTTCTCCACGTTGATCGCCCCGACCGCCAGCGCGCCGACGATGTGTGCGGCGCGTATGCGCTGCGAGGCCATGAGTCGCGCGCGCCATCCCGCCAGTCCGAACGCGCCGACGACGCCCACCGCGAGGAGCGGGAGCAGAGCGAATCGGGCGACGGCACGGATGCCCTGGAGCACCGGAACCGTGTCGTAGAGGAACGTGTAACCGGGCAGTGACGGACCAAAGCTGAGCGCGGCGCCGACGATGCCGACGGCGAGCCACATGCGTGCGCGAGCGTCGCGCCACGCGAGACCCGATCCGATTGCGAGCAGCGCCAGGCCCCAAGGCACCACGCCAGGGAATGCCGCCGAGTTCGCGTCGCGATAGAACGGCGCGTTCCACGTCTCGTGGTGCAGGCGGGCACCGGTGGCCACGAAGTTCTGCCACGTTCCCGCGTAGCGCTGCACCTCGTCGACAGATCGCGTGAGCCCCTGATCCTGTCGCACTTCGTAGTACTGGTACAGGAACGGTGAGACGATCAGCGCCGCGCACAGCGCAGCACCGGCCAGGAGCGGCATGCGCGCACGCCACTGCGTGCCCGTCCATTCGCCGATCCGCGCGATCGCGCTGGCGATGAGGGCGACGGCGGTCATCACGAGCAGGTAGCCGGAGCACAGCATCTGGAGCGCGCTCCACAGGCCCAGCCGCAGCGCGTCACGGCGCGTCCCCCGCCTCAACACATCATCGAGTGCGAGCAGCGCGAGCGGCAGGAACGCCACGTGCATCGCCTGGATGTGCGCCATGCGCGTGAGCGTGTCCGTGTTGAACGCCGCGAGACTCCCGGCGGCGATAGCGGCGTACCAGTCGCCCGTCCAGCGGCGGACGACGATCGCCATCGCCCAGCCCGTGAGAGCGAGCCCGCACCAGAGCGTGACGTTGTAGGCGAGCACCGGCGAACCTCCGGCCCAGAACACCGGTGCGGAGAACAGCGCAGGGACGATGAGATGTTCCGAGAATGCGAGTGTTCGTGGCTCGGGATGGAAGATGTTGGCGTCGAACAGCGCCAGCGGCTGCGTGACGAGCGCGTGCGCGACCCATCCGAGGATCCACTGATTGAGGAGCCCGTCTGCGCTGTCGGTGCGCGAGAGCGTGGATGGCGCCGTGACGAGCGGCCACGTGTGCACGAGCGCGAGCATCACGAACAGCACGCCCGTCAGTGCGATCGCACGACGCGACGGCGCGTCGCCGTGCGCTACCGCGGCGCTCCGACGATCTCGTAGAGCCACACGTCGCCTTCGATGAAGATGGGTCGTACGTACGCCGCGTACTGCTCCAGGCGCTCGCGGAGTCGCTGACGACTGACGCTGTCGTACAGGCGCGCGTGGAAGACGGCGTACCGCGTCTGATGGCGATCGACCAGCAATTGCAGCGACTCCGATGAGGGGAAGCTGCTGATGCGCACGACCTCGTCACGGAACCACTGCGGGATGTGATCGCTGTACCCGTTCACCATGGGCTGCCAGTGATACGTGGAGTACAGCATGTACCGCGCGTGACGCGGGAAGTCGCTGCGGATGTACCAGAACGGCAACTCGACCACGGCCCCGCGTGGCAGCGTGGCAAGCCGACGGTAGACGTCCGGAACGCTGGGGCCGGTCTCCAGACGGATCGGCGCCGTGGCGTACTCCGCGCAGAACAGCGCGGCGACCAGCACGCCCGCGATCGTGCGCGTGCGCGATGGGCGCCGTTCGAGCAGCGTCTGCAGCGCCACGAGGGCCAGGACCGCGAGCGCGAGCACCACGAGGATGCCGAAGCGCCCCGGCGCGCGCAGGAACGTGAAGACGGGGATGGTGTAGTAGAGGACGGTATAGAGTCCGGCCTTCGGCCCGAAACTCGCCCAGAACGCGATGGCCGCCACGAGCCCGTAGAACAGCGTCGTCTCGCGCCGACGGGAGGGATCGAGAGGCAAGCTCGAGGGCGATGGCAAGGGCGACTCTCCGAGTCCGACCCTCTGCCGCCGCAACCCGACGACGAGGCCGACGACAGCCAGCACCGTCAGCAGGAAACCCGGGAAGAGCACCTCGTTCCACTGGCCGAGCCATGGCAGCATCCACCGATGCGCCCACGCCGACGAGGCGAGCCAGGCCTGCCAGTCTG